>JADGDM010000031.1 GCA_016744905.1 Sulfurimonadaceae bacterium
CTATTCGTATTCCTATTCATATGATTGAGACGATTAATCGTATCAATAAAATCATGCGTAAATACTTGCAAGAAAATGGTAAAGAACCAGGAGTTGATGAGATTGCAGAAGAAGTAGGACTTTCAGTTGAGAAAGTTAAAAACGTTATCAAAATTACTAAAGAGCCTATCTCTCTTGAAGCACCTATTGGTAGTGAAGAAGATGGCCGTTTTGGTGACTTTATCGAGGATAAAACATCTCTATCTCCATCAGACTCTGTTCTTAAAGAAGACCTTCGTAATCAAATCGAAGGTGTTTTAGAACAGCTTAATGAACGTGAGCGCGCTGTAATTAAGATGCGTTTTGGAATTATGGATGATGAAAGCGATAGAACTTTAGAAGAGATTGGTAAAGAACTTAGCGTTACTCGTGAACGTGTACGTCAAATCGAATCAAGTGCTATTAAGAAACTGAAACACCCTAAAGTTGGACGTAAACTTAAAAATTATATAGAAGAGTAAAAATGTCAACCTTTGATGAAGATTGGATTGAAAATGATTACAATCCATTTATCCTTTTTAATGACAAAGGGAAGATACTCTCACTAAATACTGAAGCACAGTATCTCTTAGGCACCATAGATGTGAAAACCATCTATGAACTTGCCCTCTCCTATTCAAACCCTACCTTTGGCTTCAAAACAACATTTATGGACTTAGAATTTGGACGTTTCAAATTTTTTGGGATTATGATTGGTTATGAAAATGAAGAAGAGATAGGTATTAGGCTCTATCAGATTCCTACCTTTAAGTTTGAAGAACCTACTGCTGATGCTGATTTAATCAATATCTACACCTTAATTGATCTGTGTATCAGTACCAACTCTATCGGTTCAAATATCGAATACTCTAAAGAGTTAGATCCTACTATACCTGATGTAAGAATCAATGCAGACAGTTTTATTAAGCTACTAAATAAGATATATACAGCCATGCCAGATAATAATTCTGTGAATACAAAACTCTATTTTAGAGTGGGTGAACATGTCATATTTAATGAAAAAAAGTATTCACTATTTAGTATTGAAATCAGTGCAGAAAATTTCAATGAAAAAAGTCACTCTGAGATAGAGTTCTTTGCTCAAAAAAATGCATTTTATTGTGAAATTAAAAAGAGACAAGTCACCATCAATATCCCGATGATTACCAAGTAAATCAACTAAAAAGTTTTCTCTTTAATCTAAGCAGAAACTCTAGGAACTATTTATCATAAGTGGCCTAGATACTCTCAAATCACTGAATAAAGTATATTTCCCTCTCATAAAGTAGATATTAAGCCTGCCATTGATAGTCTAGTAAAATACTTTATGAAGGAAGTAGATGAATATCTTCACTTTGACTCCTATTACACTTCTTATATTCACTATCTTTATTGGGTGTGATTTGACTGAAAGATCAAAAGATAACATTTCTATACAGCCTCAAGAACAGCTAAATATTACCAATACCACTACCTTAGGCAAAGCCTTATTTAAAGATAAAGATCTCTCCTTTACTCGTTCACTATCATGTGCCAGTTGTCACAGTATTGAGCATGCCATGATTGATAATCGAAAAGAGTCTATCATAGGGGCTTCTCTAGGTGATGATCAGAACTCATTAGGAGATAGAAACGCACCCATGGTAACGTATGCTTCGTATACACCAAAATTTTCCTCTATTGCAGACATTGCTTTTAGGGGTGGCCAGTTTTGGGATGGAAGAGCGACGGATTTAGCCGAACAAGCAAAAGGACCTTTTTTAAATAAAATTGAGATGCAGATGCCAGATGTGGCGTCTGTTATTATACGAATTATTGAAAAAGAGTCTTATGTAACTGCTTTTAAAAAGTTTTATGGAGAAGATGTCTTTGATACAGATGAGAAAGCTTTTGAAGCGCTGGCCAATGCCATAGCAGATTATGAATCATCACCAGAAGTATCAACGTTTGACTCTAAGTTTGATAAGGCTCAAAGTGGAGAAATACATTTTACGGAACAAGAGAGACAAGGTGAAGTGTTATTTTCCTCTAGTGGTTGTTCAAACTGCCACGCTTATAGAAGTATAGATAAGGTTGCGCCTCTCTTTACTTCTTTTGCCTATCATAATATAGGTGTTCCTAAAAACAGTGCATTACGATTAGTCAATGGTGTTCCTTCAACGTACATAGATAAGGGCTTGGCTAATCGGGAAGATTTCAATGCAACACATCACGAGGGAATCTTTAAGATACCCAGCTTAAGAAATGTTGCAGTAACTACTCCTTATACACATAATGGAGTCTTTAAAACATTGAAATCGATGGTGCATTTTTACAATACTCGTGACGACATTGAGGCTATAAATCCTGATACAGATATGCCGTGGGAGCCATCTGAAGTGATGGAGAATCGTTCTAATTCGATTGGTAATTTAAAACTTAGTGATGATGAGGAAGATGCTATTATCGCCTTTTTAAAGACATTAACAGATGCACGTTATGAAGGTTTATTAAAATAGATTCCCTATTTTTGGCTAAAGAGTTTCCTCTTTAGTTTTAAACAGATCGCTTCCGCTTTTATATCCTAAAAATATTCCCAGAGCCAAACCTGTTAAATAGGGAAGTAGGTCTAAGAGTTCATTGTTTTTCAGTCCTATAAAACCGAGTACTAGAAAGACATAAGGCACCATACGAAAAACAGAGACCAGTGCGGGTGAACTTTGCTTTACATTTGAGTAAGTGTTTTTTGAAGCCTTGAGTCTGGCGCGCTCTTCTTTTACAATCGCTCCTAAGTCAAGGTTTTCATCATCTTTGACACTGTCAATCTCTTCCTCATCATCATACAAATCATAAGGATCTTCGATCTTGTCATAGCCATCATCCATCGCCATCTCTTCGCCCAAACGACGATTGATGAGCGCACTGTACGAGTACATCGAACCCAACATAATCAGTAGTGCGCTGAGTGTTGCGATTTGAAAACTCATAAAAAACTCAAAACTGTAGAAGTTGAGGAACAGTATCAAAGCTTCAAAAACAAGAAGTAGTTTAATACTTTTCATCTTCTTCCCAATCATCACCATCTTCAAGTTGCTTTTTGATTTTATAACGATCTTGTTTACCAAGTTCTTCATACATCTTATACTGTGACGAGTATGCTTTAAATACATTAAGGAGTGCTCCTGCAACACCAATACCTACACCGATCCACATCAACCACGGTACATCAAAAATAGTTTTAAGACCATACCCTAAGGCAACACCAAGTAAAACAGCAACTACCATTGAGATTCCCAGAGAGAGACTTTCCGCCCCTTCTACCATCTCATTTGGTTTGATTCTTACACCATTTTCATCTTTTTCTATTTTCATACTAACTCGCCTAAAATTTTATCACAGGCTTTAATAGTCTCTTCAACCATCTCATCCGTTGTTGCCGTTGAGACAAATCCTGTCTCATACTGAGAACAAGCAAAATAGAAACCCTCTTCTAACATACGTGCATGAAACTTGGCAAATAGTGCATGATCTGAACCCGCACTCTCAGCGAAGTTTGAAACCTTGTTTTCATTAAAAAAGAACCCAAACATGGTTCCTCTAGTATCTACTTGCATTGTGATACCATGCTTGCGCGCTGCATCTTGCATACCTGTAACTAAACGTACTGCTCTGTCATTTAAAATGTTAAATATTTTAGAGTTGGCTTTTAGTTTTTTAAGTGCTGCCAGACCTGCCGCCATTGCTACAGGATTTCCACTGAGTGTACCTGCTTGATAAACAGGTCCATCAGGGGAGAGTTGTGCCATAATCTCTTTACGTGCACCAAAAGCACCAACTGGCATACCACCACCGATAACCTTGCCAAGAGTCAACATATCAGGCGTCGTTCCTGTAATACTCTCCGCTCCATGAAGCGTTGCTCTAAAACCACTCATTACTTCATCAAAGATTAGTAGTGCGCCATGCTCATCACATAAGGTTCTTAAACCTGTCAGAAAATCTTTATCCGCAGGAACCAAGCCCATATTACCCGCAATTGGCTCAATGATGATACAAGCAATATCAGAACTGTCTGCGAAACATTTTTTAACACTCTCTAAGTCATTGTAGGTTGCTAGGAGTGTATGTTTTGTGAAATCAGCAGGAACGCCCGGTGAACTTGGGTTTCCAAAAGTTGCCAAACCTGAACCCGCTTGTACTAAAAGTGAATCACTATGTCCATGATAACAGCCATCAAATTTAACGATGTCATCTTTGCCTGTAAAGCCACGTGCCAAACGAATTGCAGACATAACCGCTTCAGTTCCAGAACTTACAAAACGGATTTTATCAATAGAGTCAAACAATCCAACCACTTCATGTGCCAGTTCAGTTTCTGCTAATGTTGGCGCGCCAAAACTCAAACCATGTTTAACCGCTTCAATCACTGCTTTTTCAATACTTTCATCTCTATGACCAAAGATAAGTGGTCCCCAAGACTGTACATAATCAACATACTTATTATTATCAATATCTACTAAGTAACCTGCTTCACCGTGATCAATAAACAGTGGTGTTCCCCCTACACTTTTAAATGCACGTACGGGTGAGTTAACACCACCGGGGATTAATTCGCTTGCTTCTGCAAAGGCTTCTTTTGAGGCTTGAGTATTCATCAATAAAATTCCTAATAATTTTTTGAAATTATAGCCAAATATGGATATAATCACTCTAAAAAAAGACTAAATGAACCGCTCAAATACCGCTTTACTGATTGCTTTAATGCTTCACATCATACTTTTACTTTTGGCCCTTCTACTGGAGCGCACTATTCCAGAGGTAAAACCTGTGGAAAAGAAAGAAGAGAAACGTATTAAAGTTTCACTCAAAGATCAACCAAAAACGACCAAACAAGCCCCTATGAATAATAAAAAACCAAAAGAAAAAATTGCACCACCAATGCCAAAAGGCGAGCAACTTAAAAAAATCATCAAAAAACCAATGATACAACCAACAGAAAAAGAGTTGACTAAAAAAGCACCTGAAAATAAAACCGTTAAAAAGCCAAGCAAACCAAAAGAGATCAAAAAAACCAAACCAAAAAGTGAACCAATTCCCTCAAAAAAACCAAATATCTATATCCCAAAAGAGACAAATACTACTATCGTTAAAAAAGAAAAGCCTAAAGAACATTCTAAGCTTTACGATATGCTCTCAAAAAAGCAACCTGATCAACAAGAAGAGAGTGCTCAAAAGTCAACCAGACGTCATTCACAAATTACTACGGATGTTAAAAAGCTCTATGGTGAAAAATTTGGCGAACTTTCAGAAGGTGAACAAAAATATATTTTAGACAATCAAGAGGTAATGAGACGAATTACCCAGCAAGTTCTAAATCGTGTTGGCCCAGTCAATATACCAAGAGATCTGCGCGTGAATAAAGAAAATATTGTTGAATTTTACCTTTTACCTAATGGAGATATTACGGAGATTAAGTTTTTAGATCGTAGTGGGTTTTATCTTTTAGATGACACAACCAAAGAGACGATAGAATATGCTTATAGCCGTTATCCTCGTCCTGAACAAAAGACTCTTATTCGTTATAAAGTAGGTTATTACCTCAGAGGCTACTAAAATTTAGCTCTTTTAGACGATGTTTTAGCTATTATTATCCTTATTATTTAACTAAGGATAACAATGTCTGCATTGAAAACAATCACCTCTCTTTCACTTGGATTAACCCTCACATTTTTACTTTCTGCTTGTAATGAGCAAAAAGCCAAAACTGCACCTAAAGCACCACCTCCCTTAGATGTTCAAAGCGTTACAGTTCAAAAGAAGAACTTTCCAATTTGGCTTCAATATACAGGGATGACCAAGGCAACTTCAGATTTAGAAATTCGTGCACGTGTTCAAGGACGCCTTCAAAAAGTATATTTTCACGATGGAGATGTAGTTACAGAGGGACAAACTCTTTTTAAAATCGAGCAAACTCAATATATTGCCAATCTTAATCAAGCCAAATCAAAAAAGACAAAAGATATCGCCTCTTTAAAGTTAGCTAAAACTGACGTAGCGCGCTATATTCCTTTAGTTAAAGATGGACTGGCACCACGAGCTACACTAGAGCAGTATGAAGCAAAAGAGCAAGAGCTTGAAGCACAAATTCTTTCAGATAATGCAGATATAGCCAACGCAGAACTCGAACTTAGCTACACCATGGTTAAAGCGCCCGTAAGTGGAAAAGTGAGTGCACGTCGTGTGGATAAAGGGAATTTAGTAGGTTATGGTGAATCTACACTTTTAACAACCATCACACAAATCTCTTCTATATATGCTTATTTTTCGCCATCAGAGAGTGATGTACAAAAAATCTATAAATTTCGTTCTCAAAAGAAACTGCCTGCGTTTATCGAAGTACGTGGTTCAGGTGAAAATATCTTAAAACGTAAACGTCTGAATGGAGTTGTTGATTTTACCAACAATACAGTAGACCCTTTAACATCAACCATCTCTATGCGCGCTACGATTGACAATCATGACCTGAGTGTCTATCCAGGAACCTTTGTCTATATTAATATCTTTATAACAGATAAATTCAAATTTATTATGGTTCCTCCACAAGCCGTACAAGAAGATCAACTGGGTAAATTTGTTTATACAATTGATAAAGATAAAAAAGCCAAAAAATCATATATCGAATCAAGTCTTAGCACACGCTACTACACAACTATTCGTACAGGTTTAAAAGATGGTGACAAAGTTATTATCAATGGTATGATGAAGCTACGCGCTGGACGTGTAGTGAATGCTAAAGATATGACAGAAACATTAGGTGTTGATGCAATTTTAGAAAAAAACAATCTTATTCCTGAAGCAGTAAAATAATATGTTTTCTGTTACATTTATAAAACGCCCTATTCTGGCAATGGTAATCTCTCTTATTATCATCGTTGCTGGTTTGGTATCGCTTAAAGTACTCCCTATCCAAGAGTTTCCCGACGTTGTTCCTCCAACCGTCAGCGTTAGTGCTACGTATACAGGGGCCAATGCTTATACAGTTGAAGAGTCAGTAACGCGTCCGCTAGAAGATAAACTTAATGGTGTTCAAGGTTCTATATATATAGAATCAGCAAGTACCTCTTCGGGTAAATCAGAAATCACTGTCTATTTTGAACCTGGTTATGATTTAGATATTGCTGCAGTTGATGTTCAAAATAAAGTCTCGATGGCGACTGCTTCTTTACCTTCAGAAGTAACCCAACAAGGTGTTATTGTAGATAAAAAAAGTCCAAGTACCGTCTGTTTTGTCACCATCTCTGGTGATGAGCGTTATGATGATGCCTTTCTTTCTAACTTTATTATTATTAATATCATTGATGAGTTACGTCGTATTCCTGGTGTCGGTAAAGCGGAAATCATGGGTGAGAAGAAATATTCCATGCGCATCTGGCTCAATCCAGACCGTGTCTATGCCCTTGGTTTAACACCACAAGATATTGTCGATACCGTTGCTTCTCAAAATAAACAAGCTTCTATTGGTAAAATCGGATCAACGCCAACAAATGAAGATCAGCAGATAGAGTTTGTTCTCTCTGCTGATGGTCGTTTAACACAAGTAGAAGAGTTTGAAGAGATTGTTATCAAACATAAAGAAGATGGCTCTTTGGTCTATCTTCGTGATGTAGCACGTATTGAGCTCGGTGCTGAGAGTTATGACTGGAACGCTATTTTTAATGAAAATCCAGCAGGACTTATCAGTATCTATCAACTGCCAGGATCAAATGCCTTAGAAATTCGTGAAAAAGTTGGTCAAGTAATGGAACAACTTAAGCCACGTTTTCCAGAAGGTATAGAGTACGCAATCCCTTATGATACGACAGAGTATGTCAAGGTTGCTATTGACAATGTTGTTAACAATCTTTTTACTGCTGTCTTTTTAGTTATGCTCATTATCTATATCTTTTTACAATCATGGAGACCAACGGTTATCGCTGCTGTTGCCATTCCTGTTTCATTGATCGGTGCCTTTGCAGCAATGTACGCCGCTCCTGGTTTTTCAATCAACTTTCTAACCCTCTTTGGACTCATTCTGGCCATCGGGATTGTTGTTGATGATGTTATTTTAGTCGTTGAAAATGTTGAAGTTATTATGACAAAGAAACCAGATATCACTATGCCTCAGGTTGTTAAAGAGTCGATGATAGAGCTTATTGGGCCAATTATTTCGACTACCTTAGTACTTGTTGCGGTATTTATTCCCGTCTCCATGATGCCGGGAATTACCGGTTCACTTTATCAACAATTTGCGCTCACCATATCATTTGCCGTTATGATCTCTTCACTCAATGCACTAACACTCTCTCCAGCATTGGCAGCGATTATTATCAGACGTCGTGGAATAGATGATAAAAAAGCAACACCATTTGTACTCTTTGATAAAGGTTTTAACTGGATTACAGACAAATACACTTCACTAATTACAGTACTCATTAACTTTAGATATGCGGTATTGGTTCTATTTTTTGCACTACTGGGTATTTTGTACTTTATGTTTGCCAACATCTCCACAGGATTTGTTCCCTCAGAAGACAAAGGAACCTTTTTAGTGGCGATGAACCTTAAACCAGGAACCTCAATTGAGCGAACAAAAGTAGTCCGTAAAGAGGTTGCAAAAATCATCTCTGGTATAGATGGAGTTAAAGATGTGATTGCTATTGATGGATACAACATCATTACCTCTACACTTGATGGGAGCGCAGGTATTTTATTTGTCACCTTAGATCATTGGGATCTACGTCAAGACCCTAGTTTAGAAGTCAATGCCATTATCAGAGAAGCTTTTATGCGTACAGCAAAGATCTCAGATGCAAACGTTGCTGCTTTTAATATGCCAGGTATCTCAGGTCTGGGTAGCGTTGGTGGTTTTGACTTTAGGCTTCAAGATCTTCTCTCTGGAGATATAGAAACTTTTATGGGGTACGCTCAAGAGATCATTAAAGAAGCTACTGCTGATCCACGTGTTGCTTACGCATTTACCTCATATAATCCAAATTATCCAATGTATACCGTTGATGTAGATAGAAAAAAAGCCAATGCCTTAGGTGTTGATATTGCAACACTGTTTAATACCATGCAGATTTATTTGGGCTCTTTTTATATCAATGACTTTACAAAATTTGGTAAAGTCTTTCGTGTCTTTATTCAAGCGGACAAAGAATTTCGCTCAGATAAAGATGATATAAAAAATCTTTACGTTAAAAGTTCTCAGGGGAAAATGGTACCTATCTCTGCATTAGTGACTCTACACGAGTCAAAAGGACCACAAAACATCTCTCACTACAATCTATATCGCTCTATTCAGATCAATGGAGCAGCAGCTCCTGGACACAGTTCAGGTGACGCAATTGCCGCAATGGAAGAGATATCAGCGCGTGTATTACCTAGCTCATATGCTTATGAGTGGTCGGGAATGACCTACCAAGAGAAACTCTCAGGTAATTCAACTGTATATGTATTCATATTTGTAGCATTGGTTGTATTTTTAGTTCTTTCTGCACAGTATGAGTCTTGGATTTTACCTTTAATGATTCTACTCTCAGTCCCTATTGTAATGATTGGAGCCATTGGTGCGCTTAATCTAGCGGGACTACCACTGAATGTTTATGCACAAGTTGGACTGGTCTTGCTGGTCGCCCTGGCATCCAAAAATGCCATCTTAATTGTCGAGTTTGCCAAAGAGTTGCGAGAGAGTGGAAAAAGTATTATCGAATCAGGTATTCAAGCCGGTCGTCTACGTTTTCGTGCGATTATGATGACTATTTTATCATTTGTCTTTGGAACCTTCCCTCTTGCCTTTGCAACGGGTGCAGGATCCGTAACACAACAATCAATTGGTATGGGACTATTAGGCGGAATGCTTATGGCAACAATTGTGAGTACCCTACTCGTTCCTGTTCTTTATGTATTACTCGAGACAATGCGTGAAAAATTTGTTAGTGTTGAAGAAGAGATTGCAAAACGGGAGTCAATTTAATGAAAAAAGTATTATTAGGTTTAAGCCTACTTAGCAGCGCATTATTCGCTCAAGAGTTAACAAGAACTGAGTTGGTTAAACTTTCAATTGTTAACAGTCCGGATATAAACATCACTACCAATGCCTACAAAGCAGCGGAGTCAAGAACAGATGCAGCGACGGCTGATTATCTACCTCAAGTCAACATAGGCGCAACAGTTGGAACCCAAGGTTTTGCTTTTGCAGACAACACTATGGGTCTTGGCAGTGATAGTGGTGCACTTGCAAATGCCAATATCAATGCGTCTCAACTTATTTATGACTTTGGAAAAACAGGAGGAAATATTGATAGTTTCTCTTATGAAGCCAATGCTTCAAACCAGCAGCTTTCTCAAAGTATCTCAGATAAAATTTTGGAAGTTGAAGAGGCTTATTATCAAGTATTACAAGCCAATACACTGATCAAAGTAAATGAAGAGAATGTAAAACTTAATGAGTCTCAAGTGATTCGTTCACAACGCTACTTTACAGCGGGTATTCGTACAAAAATTGATGTAACTGACGCAGAAGTTAAACTCATTCAAGCACAATTGGATCTTCAAAATGCGCATTATGACAGTCGTCTTGCCTTGGTTAATTTACAACTTATCGTAGGACTAATGACAGCAAATCATGAATTTAAAGTCCATAGACCTGAACTAAACTTAGAAACAAATACTTTATATAACTCACTTCCTAAAAATGAAAATACTGTTTTTGATTATGAGAAAGTTGCCTTTGAAAATAGAAGTTCATTAAAGTCATTTACGGCAACCATAAGTGCAAAAGAGGAACGACGTAGAAATATAGATGCAGATTATCTACCTCAGATTAGTGCCAATGCTGCATATACCTATCAAAAGATAGAGGGTTCAACCTTTCAACCTGAACAGCAGTACAATGCAACATTAAATCTTAACTGGAATGTTTTTTCTGGTCTGCAAACCAATGCTCTTTCTCAAGAAGCGACGATGAATGTTCTTCAAGCACGCGCTGAGTCTATGCAAGAAAAGTTACGTATTAAACTACAAGTAGATCAGTCTTTTATCTACGTTCTAAAAAATAGAGACAGTGTTAAATTGACTGAGAATCTTTCAATTGCCGCTAAAGAGAAGTTTAATCAGGCCCAACAACGTTATGAGCAAGGTCTTTCAGATTTCATAGAGTTACAAGAAGCCAGACAGGGTTATATCACAGCACTTTCAAATCTTGTTATCTCCTATTATGATTACTTTATCTCTATCTCCACACTTCAACATGCGACGGGAGAGAATATTAGTATTCTTCAATAAGACTTTTTAAAGTATCTTTTGATATTATCTTATAAATAATATAAGACTAAACTCAAGGATACTTATGGAACGTAGAGATTTTTTCAAAAAATCACTCGCTGCAGCAGGCGCTGTAAGCTTAGCTGGCTCACTAGAAGCCGCAACAACAGGTCAACCTATTGATGGGAGAAAGGTATCAAAGATCTCTTTTCCAGAAAAAAGAGCGTTGATTACTTACTCTGATCGTCCTCCCCTTTTAGAATCTCCAAGATCAACTTTTTCAAGTGTTTTAACACCCAATGATGAGTTTTTTGTAAGATGGCATATGCCAGAAATTCCTACATACATCGATACAGAAGCATTTAGAATCAATGTAAGTGGATTGGTTAATAAAGATCTTTCTGTTTCTCTTAAAGATTTAAAAGCAGACTATGAGCAAGTAACCGTTACCGCTGTTTTACAATGTGGTGGTAATTCACGTTCGGCATTTACACCAACAGCTGGCGGTATCCAATGGGGTAGTGGCGCTATGGGTAATGCAACGTGGAAAGGTGTACGTCTACGTGATATCCTTGAGCGCGCTGGTCTTAAAAAAGATGCAGAGTGGATTGGTTTCAACGGTATGGACAATGCTGCTTATTATGAAACACCAAGTTTTATTCGTGAGCTTCACCTTGATGAGTTAGACGATCATGTTATCGTGGCTTATGAGATGAATGGTGAGGACTTACCTTACTTAAATGGTTATCCTGTACGTTTAGTTATTCCAGGAACGTATTCTGATAGCTGGGTTAAAATGCTGAGTAAAATTGTTGTAACCAATGAGTATCAAAAACTTTTCTTTATGGATGTTGCTTATCGTATTCCAGATAATGAATGTGAATGTGAAACACCAGAGAAAAAATTCCCTAAAACAAAACCAATTACAAAAATGAACGTAAAATCTTTTATTGGATATCCAACCAATGAGACTGTTGTTCATAACAATTCACACATTGTTGTTCGTGGAGTTGCCTTTGATGATGGAACCGGAATCACTGGTGTTAAAATTTCAACTGACGCAGGTAAAACATGGCAAGATGCTATCTTAGACAATGGCGAACTTGGTAGATATTCATACCGTGGATTTAGACATACATTTAAGCCAAACCAACAAGGTAAGGTAACTATCATGTCAAAAGCCATTAATCGTGCTGGAGAAGAGCAACCATTTGCTGCTGATGTTCCATGGAACCATGGTGGTTATAAATTCAACGGTATCGATGCAGTTACTGTAGACGTTATATAAGGAGTCTATCAATGAAAAAAATACTTTTACTATCTATACTCGCTGTCTCTGCTCTTTTTGCTCAAGTTAAAGAGCCTATTGAAGTTCCATATATCTCTTATGAAATTAAAATGGGTGAGGGTTTTGGTGCCGTTCAAGCCAACTGCCTGACATGTCATTCATTTGGTTATATCACCAATCAAGGGAAGCAATCTCGTGCCTTCTGGAAAGGTAAAGTCGTAAAAATGGTTGATCATTTTAAGGCACCAATTACTGACGAAGATTCTGAAATAGTGACAAACTATTTATCTGAACACTATGGAAATGGAAAATAACTCTCCATTTTCTAAAGCGCTTAAAAGCGCTTTAAATCATTAAACATTTTAAAATACTCAACTTCATAATATTCATTCCACTTATGTAACAAGCATCACTAAAAATAATTCAAAAACATCTTATAATCCACTCAAGAAATGAAATAAATTTATTATCAGGAATTATTATGACAGTACATGGATTACGTCCAGAGTTTCAACCATCAAGTCTGGCAAGCGGACAAGCAAGTGCACATACAACACAAGAGGCGCCTAAAGAAGTAAAAGCCAGTACAGGTGAACATGAGGGCATCCCATCCCTACACGCAAAACCTGCTGAGCTTACCGGTCTAGGACAGGGATTAGATATTCAAGCTTAAAGATTTAAAGAATACTAGTCTACACACCAAACGCATAATTTTTCATCAATAAGACTGGTACCTTCTTGAAGATTTGGCCATTTTAAAGTTTTCACCATATTTTTAGCAGTATCACTAGAAATACTCCAATAATTTGTCTGTTTATACTCTTGCTCACTGGCATTAGAAGTTTGCATAGAGTCATATAACTCAGAATAGGTAGGTAATGTAAATCCATCTTTTTCACATATTTTTTCCGCTTCTTCAAAGCTCATATGTGTTCCATAAACTTTTCTAGTCAAGGTTTTTTCTTCATATTTCATTTTTATATAATTCAAAGAAGCATCAACGTAGGGAGTAGTGCTTTCTACGACATATTCACCTGCTAAAAAGAGATACTTAATAAAAGGCATTTCATAAAAATCAAACATATTTGGATGTTCTTTCATATAAACTGTATTTTCCCCTATATTATTTTCATGTACTTCTATCCTGTTTTCAAAATTATTTCTTACATTGATTACATGCTCGTCTTTTACAGTATATATGGCGTTCAAAGCATCTATATTATAAACACTTTTAAACGCAGAGATAGAAGCATACATATAGCTCGGTGTGAGATGTGTTAAAGTGTACTTAAGTGTCCATGTCATATAAAAAACTCCAATGAGAACTGTCGAAAAAAAGAAAATTTTCTTAGTCTTTATCGTACCAATCAAATGAGATTTAAAAAAGTGGAAAAGGTAGAATGGGTTGTAATACATGTCAAACTCGTACGAAAAACTCCAGACAAGAAGTCCCCAAACGATATTCAATACAATTAAAATACCAGCTATAACTGCAATATAAGAGAAATCAAACGCACCTATATAGTAGAACCATTCAAAGGCAGGTGAGTTAATTAAAAATATTGATGTAGAGAGTGCGATAGTAAATATACTCACAATCATGACTAAACTATAAAATAAAAATGTGGTAAATAACATATATAAAATATGGAAAAAACGCAACAATAAATAAATTGAACCGATAATTCCCATGGCAGGAATAAATAAAATGTAAAAAAAGTACTTCGCTTTTACAAGGTTTGCAACAGGCTTTATAATAATTAATACAAGTCTTAAAATTATCACAATGATTGTCGTGATTACAGTTCTAAACATTGCTCCCAGATCAAATTCTTTAAGATACTGAATAAAATTTTTGTCTTCCGATCCTGAAAGTTTTTCATATGCGAGGGCGATGGCCGAGCCGAGACCCTTGTCTGAATTAAGTAATAGGAAACTTCCCCACAATACATTTTCAAAAGTGTTTAAAGCATATACCTTTGTATTCATAACAGATTTTACGTAAAGACTTTCCCCTCTCTTCAACATTAAAACGCCAATATGTGCGAATAAATAGAAAAAACCTGCTGCGAGAGTGAAAACTATCAAATGGTCGCCCAAATAATTACCCGATTTAAAAACAGCCATCAAAGATAAAATCAAAAAAGGGAAAATTGTAAACGGTAAGACAAAAACTATAACAGAGAGTCCCGTAATTAATATAAATCTTAGTGGAGCCTTATTTAGTTTAATCATAAAGCTCTCTTTTTTCACCTGACTTTTTTTAATAAATAAATGAGAGTGTTCTGCTACATCTAGCGCTATTTGATAATATATTGTGCCTAAAAAAAAGAAAATCAAAACATTCAAGCCAATCAATAATGTTCTGATATACCACGCCTCAAACCAAGAATGGATCTCTTGTAAATATCCGCCTTCAAAAATATACTCATTGTAATAAGTATCGGTTACATTCATTGCGAATGTCAATGTAGAAAACAGCAATATTACAAATAATATGGGAGAAATATGAAAATCTTTCTCTCTTTCATCATTCAACATATAGTGGACTATCTCTTCATTCTTCTGCTTTTTAGCTAAATCTGCCATGCAACTCCATTTTTTTTGCATTATAAAATAATTCAACTTTCATTAGGGTTGAGAACACAATATCACGACATTCAATTTTTAGAAAATTTTATACACTATACTTCTTCAAAACACTCAACGCACCTTTATAGATAGGCTCATCTATAAAACCGTACTCTTCGTCATCAAATCCAGTGACACCCATCTCTTCATTCAACTCAAATAATTTTATGATGACCTTAGCGCGCTGGACTACGGCGACTTCATCTATAAACTCTTCATTGATAATACTTGTTTGTGAAGGGGATATACAGCCTTTGGCTTCAAATCCCATCTCTTTTTCTACGGACAACCAAGATCTAAAAAGTTCTTCATTTTTATGTTCTTGAAATACAAAGGAAATGGCCTTTGTTCTTTGCGCGCGGGTGGTGATAAGAAAATGAGAGAGCATATAGAGCATATTTGGATTATTAGGAGTGATAAGAGACTGTGGAAGATGTAAGTCCGCAAAAAGATCTAAGATACCAAGGTAGAAAGCTTTCACTCTAGGATGTGCGCCTAAGGTGTTTAAGGCATTCCACGCTTCTGCCGTCTCGATAGAAAGATGTAGCTCAATGCTATCATCAAGTAGTTCAAGTACAGAGTTCACCTCTTTTAGTGTTCTAATCTTTGGAACACGAATAGCGTCAGGTTTGAATTGATTGAGATAAGTTATCTCATCATATCCACCCTCGTTTAGTGCATTAATGCGCACCACCATTTTTTTATCACTTTTAGAATGTTCACTCAAAAAAATAGCACTTAGAACCAAGGCAAACGCTTTTTCAGATTTTGCCACACCATCTTCAAGGTTTAGCATAATACATTCAGCGTCAAGTGAAGGGATTTTAAGAAGATGATTGAGTTTATTTGCAGAGAGCATTAAAACAGAGCGATAGCCCTGTCCTCTATTTTGTTCACGAGCAGCAGGAGTAGCCAAATTGTCCAGCGCGCTGAGACTTCTATCTGCCAAAGCTTTTTCTATTTCATTTATTCTATTTTGTTGCACGTTTTTTGTCCTTTTTCGAATTCACAAAATGGAACAATGCTTTTATCTCACTTTGTGTTAAAAAATATCTTGGCATCCCACCCACTCTAGAACTTAATCCCTTAGAAAAGTCAGCATAAACCAAGGTACTCAGATCACTACCACGAAACTCTTTTTTATTGCCCTTATGTTCATAGCGCGCTACCAATTTTCCTTCGCCGTTTGAGCCATGACAGTTATCACAACCAATTCCTCGTGGATTTTTATAGAGTTGTGCGGCATACTCATCTTGTGTAATGAAGGTCTCATCAGCAAAAACACCTAAAGATATTAGTAAAAATAGTATTGTTTTAATCAAAATTCTTTTATCCATTTCTTATGAAATTAACGCTATATTATCGAAAATATATTTATGGGTGGTTAAATGCAGATTATTGATGGAAAAGCCTTAGGACAAAAGATTGAAAAAAATGTTGCAAGTCAGACAGCAGAATTAAAAACACAAACAGGTAGAACACCTGGTTTAGCCGTAGTTTTAGTCGGTTCTGACCCTGCTTCTCAAGCTTATGTTGGTATGAAGAAAAAAGCCTGTGATCGTGCAGGTTTTTACTCTATTACTCATGAAATGCCAGAAGATATCTCTCAAGAAGCTATTGAAAACACCATCACGATGATGAATGACAACCCCAATATTGATGGAATTTTAATTCAACTTCCATTGCCAAAGCAGATTGATACCACCAAACTACTAGAGTTGGTTGCACCAAATAAAGATGTTGATGGCTTTCATCCCTTTAATGTTGGACGTCTAGCAACAGGCCTTGATGGCTTTGTTCCTTGTACACCACTGGGTGTTATGGAGATGTTTAAAGAGTATGACATTGATGTTAAAGGTAAAAATGCAGTTGTTGTTGGTGCTTCTAATATCGTTGGAAAACCGATGGCTGCCCTACTTTTAAATGCAGAAGCAACCGTTGAAGTTTGTCATATCTATACAGATGATTTGAAAAAACACACACTTAATGCAGATATTTTATTGGTGGGTGTCGGTGTTATCAACCTTATCAAAGAAGATATGGTTAAAGAAGGTGCTATTGTTATCGATATCGGTATCAATAGAGCAGACAGTGGTAAACTTGTTGGTGATGTTGACTATGACAATGTGGCTCCAAAAACTTCTTATATCACACCAGTTCCAGGTGGTGTTGGTCCCATGACCATTGCAATGCTTTTGCAAAACACACTCACTGCTGCACAAATTCACGCTAAAGAAGCCTAATTGAAAGAAAAATTACACAAAATTTATAAGTTTTCAAACTCATGGACAGGAACCGTTATCATAGTTCTTTTTGTCATTTTCTTTGTCGCTCAAGCTTTTAGAATTCCTAGTGGATCAATGAAAGACTCTCTACTCGTTGGTGATCATCTTTTTGCTAAGAAATTTGCCTATGGTATTTCAACACCACATCTTCCATTTTTAGAAATCCCACTTATTCCGGGAACTGATGGACATATTTATGATGGAGACACGCCAGAGCGTGGAGACATCGTCATCTTTAGATATCCACATAATACACAGATTCATTATGTAAAACGTTGTGTGGCTACGGCTGGTGATGAGCTATTTTTGATTGATAAAAACCTCTATGTTCACTTTAAAGAGGGTGATGAGTACATCAAAGAAAACTATCCAAAAGATGAGCTTATGTATTTTGGTGGAAAAGTTTGGGCAAAAAATCCATACATGAAAGAGCACCCAGGTATTCATCATGATACAAAAATTATAGACAATGGAAGATATCCACAAGAGATCTTTAACTTCTCTCCTATTTTAGTTGAAGAGGGTTACTACTTTATGATGGGTGACAATCGTGACCACTCAAATGACTCACGTTTTTGGGGTGCAGTTCCGTATGGTTTAGTAGAGGGAACTCCATGGTTTATCTACTTTAGTATGGATGACAACTACGAAATCCGCTGGGATAGAGTCGGAAAAACACCAACTGACCTTGAAGGTGATAAAATTCTTAAACGCGCTCAAGACGAACGTATTAGAGAAGATAAAGACGACCATGACATCTATTGATTTTATGACGATGGGCGCAGCCGTTATTGCGCTTCTTATTGCTATTATCGGTCATGAGATTATGCACGGTTGGGTGGCTTATAAATTTGGGGACAATACGGCTAAAGATGCAGGACGTCTCTCAATAAACCCTATCATTCATATAGACCCAGTCGGTTCACTTTTAGTTCCTCTTATGACCTACTTTCTACCGATGCTTATGGGTGCAGATAGTGGTTTTCTATTTGGTTGGGCAAAACCTGTACCCGTAAACACCAACACTGTCATCCAAAATGGTGGATACAACGCAGCTATGCAAGTATCTTTAGCGGGTATCGCTTACAACTTTGCACTGGCTACATTAAGTGCTGCGGTACTAATGAGTATGGATCAACCAACTACCAATGACAGTATGGTTTATATTTTTGCTTATCTACTTGTTATGAAATTACTTATTATTAATGTGGTGCTCGGTGTATTTAATCTACTCCCAATTCCACAATTTGATGGCGCCCATTTTATTGTCTACCTTTCATTAAAAATGAAACTGCAAAAAATAGCGCAAGTATTTATGAAACTAGAGCCATACGGGATGATTATTGTTATAGTTATCTTAGTTACGCCTGCCAAAGACTATGTACTTGTTGCCCCTGTGCGCTTTGTACTTAACCAACTAATAAACTAAGGAAGAAAATGAAATTTTTTGTTGCAACCGATCACGCTGGAATCGAACTTAAAGACTATACGGTAGAGATGTTACGTGAAAAAGGTCACGAGGTAGAAGACTTAGGACCTTACTCAAAAGACAGAGTTGATTATCCTGATTATGCACATAAATTATGTTTAGATGTTCTAGCCAATGAAGGAACACAAGGTATTTTGATTTGTGGTTCAGGTATTGGTATGAGTATGGCAGCAAATCGTCACGAAGGAATTCGTGCGGCACTTTGTCATGATGCCTATACTGCTACCGTAGCGCGTGGACACAATGATGCAAATGTACTTTGTTATGGAGAACGTATTGTTGGTAAAGGTGTGATGGAGTCTATATTAGATGCATGGATTGATGGGTCTTTTGATGGCGGTCGCCACTGTGGTCGTGTGGAAAAAATCGAAATAACTAAGGCATAAATATGTTTTTTGAATGGTCACTTCTCACCCTACTCTCTATCGCTTCGATATTTTTATTTGTAAAGATGTTTTACTTTAAAAGTATCACGGCTAAAGAACAAAGAAGTAATGATTTAATGAAGCTGACCCTTCAAGAAGCTGAAATCCTTATCCGTAAATATCAGGTACAACTCCAGCGCGCTCTGGGTAATGTTGATATTTTAAGTGAAGAGCTTACCAAAATGCGTAATGAGATCAAGGTTTTAAAATCTAGAAACTCAAAACACAGAATGGAAACAGACAGACTAAACAATAAAATCAAACAACTTGAGAGTCGTATCGACGCTCTATTATAGGACATAAAATGACACTTAGCCAAGATGATAAAAAAATCCTTCTCGACTCTATTCGTGATATTCCAGACTTTCCAAAACCGGGAATTGTTTTTAAAGACATCACAACACTACTAAATAATGCCAAAGCTTACAAAACATTAATGGATCACTTAGTAGCGCGCTACAAGTCTTATAACTTAGATGCTATTGCGGGGATTGATGCACGTGGATTTATTTTTGGAGCTGCGTTGGCACGTGACTTAGGTATAGGATTTGTTCCTATTCGTAAAAAAGGAAAACTTCCTTATACAACGGTGAGTGAGAAATACGCACTAGAGTATGGGGTTGATGAAGTAGAAGTACACATCGACGCCTTTGCTAAAGATGCAAGAGTTTTGATGATTGATGATTTGATTGCCACAGGTGGAACAGCCAACGCCGCGGCAACATTGATTGAGCGCGTCGGTGCGAACTGTGTCGAAGCCTGTTTTATTCTCTCTCTTGATTTTCTTGATGGCGTTAAAAACCTAGAAAAGAAGACAGAGGTTTACTCTGTTATAGGACTGGATTAATGCAAGAACAGTACCTTCCATCAGCTTCAAACTTTGATCCTGACACCTTAGGACATTTTGGTATTTTTGGAGGACGTTATGTTCCTGAAACATTAATGCCTGCACTTTTAGACCTTGAAAAAGAGTATGAAAAAATTCGTTTTGATAAAGACTTTTGGGACGAGGTACACTACTATCTTAAAGATTATGTAGGCCGTCCTTCACCTCTTTACTTTGCAAAAAATATCTCAGATGAATTGGGTGCAAAGATTTATCTTAAACGTGAAGACCTTAACCATACTGGCGCACATAAGGTCAACAATGTTATCGCTCAAGGCTTGATGGCCAAACGTCTTGGTATGAAAAAAGTAATCGCTGAAACTGGGGCGGGTCAACATGGTGTGGCAACCGCTACTATCTGTGCCCTACTTGATTTAGAGTGTGAGATATTTATGGGTGCTAAAGATGTAGCGCGCCAAGAGTTAAATGTATTTCGTATGAAACTACTTGGTGCCAAAGTAAATGCGGTAGAAAGTGGCTCACGTACACTTAAAGATGCAATGAATGATGCCATCCGTCACTGGGTAACCAATGCACGTGATACCTTCTATATCATCGGTACTGTTGCTGGTCCACATCCCTACCCTATGATGGTACGTGATTTTCAAGCCATTATCGGTTATGAGGCGCGTGCACAAATCTTAGAAAAAGAGAACCGTCTCCCTGATCATGTTATTGCTTGTATCGGTGGGGGTTCAAACGCTATTGGTATGTTTCAACATTTTATCGAAGATAAAGAAGTGGAATGTATCGGTATCGAAGCTGGTGGTCACGGAATAGAGACCGATAAACATGGATGTTCTCTTGAAAAAGGTCGTCCCGGTGTTCTTCATGGACAGATGAGTTATCTACTTCAAGATGAAGATGGACAGATACTTGAAGCCCATTCCATCTCTGCTGGACTGGACTATCCAGGCATCGGACCTGAACACGCTTTTCACAAAGACAACGGAACGATTAGTTATGACCATGTAACAGATGATGAAGCGATGGATGCCTTTGTTTGGCTCTCACAAAAAGAGGGAATTATTCCTGCTTTTGAGAGTGCTCACGCCATAGCCCATCTTAAAAAGATGCCAAATATCAAAAATAAATTGGTCATCGTAAACGTCTCAGGACGTGGTGACAAAGATATGATTCAAGCCCAAGATATTTTAAAAGATAAGTTTTTATAAACTTATCTACATATCTAAGGGACTAATGACTTTAAATTTGTTCATCTCTGCAACTACATGAGTATAAATCATTGTTGTTTCAACAGACTTATGTCCCAACAGTTCTTGAATGGAACGCAAATCTACCCCTTGTCATGGAAAAATATATAGTGCTTTATCTAATGTACATAAGTCCTCTCCGTAGAAATACTATAATGCTTAAATCTGATTTTATCTCTGACTATATCTAATAGCTTCTTTTTCACTTCCATAATATTCACCTCACACTTAAGGGACATTTTGTCCTTTTAACGGGTTATTGTCTAAATAACGGAACACTTTGTCCAAATAATGACCAATATCTGGTAAAAAGTACATACTTGATTTTAAGATTCTAATTTATTATCCTAAAATAAGATGAAAATATTGCACGTAGACATATTTATGCCTGGAAGAAGACATTTTTAATGTACTTATAATAATATAATTCATACCTCAAGGTGCTATAATGTTCCTTGAATGTCAGACAAACGTTAACTCCCCACAAAAATAATCAAACCTTGACAAATATAGTATAATTAAAGTATACTTTTTATACTTACTATACAAAAGAATTTATGTGAAATTTGAGTATGATGAAAAGAAAAGTAAAATCAACAAAGAGAAGCACAATATAGATTTTGTAGAAGCTCAAAAGCTTTGGCAAGATGAAGATGCACTTGTGATTTCTGCGAATATTGTTGATAATGAAATTCGTTATGCTCTCATCTCAAAAATACTCACGAAATGCTTTATTGTAATATTTACTATAAGAGAAGATACAAACAGAATTATTAGTGTCCGAAGATGTAGAAAAAATGAGGAGAAAAATTATGAAAACAATAACAGCTAAAGAGTTTGATGAAAAGTTTGATAATGGTGAAGATATAAGTGAATACTTAGACTTCTCAAAAGCAACAAGACCTAATGCTCTTAAAACAGATACAAAAAAAGTAAATGTTGATTTCCCACAATGGGTTATAGACTCATTAGATAAAGAAGCAAAAAAGATAGGTGTCACAAGACAGTCAATCATTAAAGTTTGGATAGCTGAAAGACTTAAAGAAGAATCTGGACACTTACACGCAAGTTAACAAAACACAGTAGCCAATATTCGTATGGATAAAAACTTATTAACTGATTTAGACTCATATGCACATGAATTAGAACGTTCACGTACTTATATTATAGAAAAAGCAGTTAGTACATATTTTGACACATTAGATGAAATGATTTCTGATAAAAGAATTGATGACCTTAAAGCTGGAAAAACAGAAGTTTATTCTCTTGAAGAAGTAGCTCAAAGGCTTGGTCTAAATTAATGTTCAAAATAATCATTCCAAAGGCTACATTCAAAGAACTTGAAAAAATAGACTCTGAAAACCAAAAGTTAGTTTTTTCAAAAATCAAAGACCTTGAAAAAGGGATATTCACTTCAGACAAAGCTCTACAAGGTAAGCATAAAGGCAAGTTTAGAAAAAGAGCAGGGAACTATAGAATAGTGTATTTAAAGGAAAATGATATTTTAGTAATTACTCTTATCCGAATAGCCCACCGGAAAGAAGTCTAACAAAACGCAGGAGCCAATAAATTACCTAACAGAAATTCAAGCGCAAGACATTTTAAAAGGCAAGTTTTAATAAACTTACCTTAATAGTTTTTTCTACTGATCTCTCACGATATTATGACAACGAAAACACGCTGACTCTATCGCGATATATGCGCTTTGTGAATTTTCTCGTCTAACCAATTCTGAGTGTTTCTCTTTATTCTCTATCTCATCAATAATAACTTGGACACTCACTTCAATAACTTTAGCCGCATTGGTTGCTTCTGTAACCTGCTTCTCTTTACCCTTGGGAAACATATGACGGATAGCATCTTTATCCGCCAACATCTCTTTGGCACTGCCTGAGAAGGTCTTAATAGAGCGTAAAACTTTTTTTGGATCACTGGTCATAAAACCTTGTTGAACATCTTTAAATTCTGAATTCAGCCAAAACATATTTTTTTTCAGATCATACGCAGATACATTTTGTGTACCCATAACAAAAAAAGCAATAGCAATCAATCCGATTTTCTTCATTCTTAAACTCCATGTATAATTTATTTTTATAGTATAACTCCAAAAAACTTAAAATCAATTTTCATTGACAATTATGGATGGATAAGATAATATCCATGAGAATAATTAGAGATAAAATAAATAGGAATATTAATGACACTAGAACTACTCAATAAAACGACCAATGAACTTCAAGCCGATATTTTAATCGAGTTTTTAAATGCAGAAACACTAGAAACCCACGCTAAAAAAGAGGCTTTGGAGATTCAAGGCTTTAGTGCGTCACAAGATTCTGTTTGTGCGCTTTTTGAAAGTGGACTTATTGTTTGTGGAATCGAAGACTATGGAGATGAGTCTCTACGTTCTGCAGCCACACAAGTGATCAATGCACTGCGTAAAACAAACTTTAAAACAGCCAAGCTTTCTCAATACTATCTTAAAAATGTCAGCGCGCTGGTAGAAGGTTTTATACTTGGTTCTTACCGTTTTGATGCCTACAAATCTAAAACAGACAACATGAACCTAGAGACATTGACATTTGCAGCGTCAAACTTCAATGATGATGCCTTAGAATTTGCTCAACTTGAAGAGGCGTTTACTAGCGCACTCATCATCTCAACGGCGACAAACTTTACACGTACACTGGTCAACACAACACCAGAAGATATGACACCACTTGGTCTTGCTGATGTGGCGATGTCAATTGCGACTGAAAACGCACTAACATGTGAAGTTCTTGATGAAAAAGAGCTTGAAAATGAAGGGATGAACGCCATCTTAAGTGTGGGACGCGCTTCACGTCATGAGTCATGTCTCATTCAACTCTCTTACATTCCTGAGAACCCGATCAAAACCATCTCTCTTATCGGTAAGGGTTTAACGTACGATAGTGGTGGATTGAGTCTTAAGCCTGCTGCTTCTATGGTGGGGATGAAGATGGATAAAGCTGGAGCGTGCGCCGTTCTTGGAATCCTCAAAGCAGTTAGTGAACTGAAACTTCCTATCGAAGTACATGGTTTTATCGGCGCGGCTGAAAATATGGTAGATGGTTCAGCATATAAACCTGATGATGTTTTGGTTGCTAAAAATGGTACCACCATAGAAGTACGTAACACGGACGCAGAAGGCCGCCTTGTTTTAGCAGATACACTTTGCTATGCGCAGGAGAAAGTTCAAGCGGATTATCTATTTGACTACGCAACACTTACGGGTGCTTGTATGGTTGCTTTAGGTGCGTATACAACAGGTATGATGGGTCACTCTAATCATCTTAAACATACCTTCTTAAAAGGCTCTGCGAAGAGTGGTGAGATGGTAGGTTCTTTACCATTTAACCGCCATCTTAAAAAGATGATTAAAAGCGAAGTGGCTGATATCTCAAATATCGGAAATAAACCTTATGGTGGTGCGATTACTGCGGCGCTATTTTTAGACAACTTTATCACTGAAGATATGAAACAAAAATGGTTACACTTTGATATCGCAGGCCCAGCGTATACAGATAGTCCTTGGGACTGTAATCCATTTGGTGGAACGGGTGCGGGTGTACGAATGAGTGTGAAATTTATTCAGAGCTTAAGTGCCGTAAAATAATAAGCTAAAGCGCTAGCGCGCTAGCGCTTTACTACTGTTTTGATATAAAACAGCTATAATCATAAAAAAACTATAAACGGCAATTTATGAAAAAAATCATTCTCTCTTCTTTTTTTACTACCTCTTTACTATTCGCAAATTCAGTTGTTCCTCATGATCAAGACTACTTTACTAAAGATGTACGCAATACACAACTGATCTACACGGAAAAAAATTCCAAAGATGCGGCGCATGTGGCCAATATAGAAGAGTTATTACAACCCCAATATGAAAAAAGCTTTGGTTACGTTATGGATGAAATCCTTTATGTTGGATTGGTCTCTGATTACAATCAAATCGCCAATGGTTTTTCAACACCCCTTCCCGTAAACAGACAGATAAATTATATCGGTGGAACACAGAGCATCGATTACTTCTCTTCTACCTCATGGATAGACACGCTTATCTATCATGAAAGTGCGCATAACTATCAGGTCAATGCAAAAGACAACATTATTTCAAGTTCTATCCATACTATCTTTAAAAATGGAGCCTTTTTTGTAGGATATTTTAATCTTCCAAACGCCGTTACCAGCTCTTTTTTACTAGAGGGAAATGCGGTGCTTAATGAGTCATGGCATGGAAATGGGGGACGTCTTTATAGTGGTCGTTTTGCAACCATCATGTTACATCAGGCTAAGGCTGGAAATATTACGCCAGCCAAACAATACACTGAAACCAACGACTTTTTATATAGAGAAAAAAATTATATTATGGGTTCATTTTATCAGTACTATCTAGCGCGCAAGTATGGGCTTGACGCCGTAAATAGTTACTGGAAAAATCAGTCACAAGACTGGTTCTGGCCATTTTTTGTGAATAACTCAAGCATAAAAAGTGTCGGTATAAGTTTTGAAAAGAGTATAGAAGAGTGGAATAACTCCTTACGTACTGCTACACAAAAAATGAAAGATGCACCAGGAAAGCACTTAGCGCGCTCACAGTTTTTTACCTCTTTAAATTCTGATGAAGATGAGATATTTTTTCTTACCAATGAAAGTGGACGTCGTGTTCCAGAAGTCGTAACCTTTAACAAAGAGACTCAAGAGGTCTCAAAAGAGAGAGAAAGTTTTCCCTCAGGACGATTGATTAAATACAAAGAAAAACTCTATGCACAAAGTTCGAGAAAGGATAATCCATGGAGAATCTATCAAGGCCTTCTTGATAATAATGCACACTTTTTAGAGAGTTCAAAAGGTAAAATGGTTCAAGGCTACTTAAATAATGCGAAAGCAGTCTATTTTGATGTAAGTTCTTCTTACGATCAAGCACAGCTTTATGTTGGTGAGGACTATTATGCGACCGTACACTCATCTGTCATTATCGATAAAGAAGACAACCTTTACTATTTTAAACAAAAAGATAAAATAAGAACCTTGTACAAAAATCAAACAGCACTCTATAGCTTTGAGAGTTTTTATGGCTTGGTTAGTGATGTGGATTCGATAGGCAACGTCTATTTTATTGCCAACTCTAAATATGGGTCATCTTTATATAAATTTGATGGAGAAAAAGCGAGTAGAGTCTCTAGTGCGGATAATGTCATTGAAGCACGTCTAATTAATGATTCAGAGGTACTTATCGCTGCTGTTAATGATTCAGAGTACTATTATGTTAAAAATGACTTAGAAACGCTTACAGACACCCCTTATGTAGTTCATCTGTTTATGGAAGATGAACCCTATTATAAACAGGCACTGGATCAAGAAAAAGAGGTAACATCCCTAGACTTAAATGATGATTATTATTCACTGCTTGATATGCACTACAGTGGAACAGACTTATCATTGGCCAAAGATGTCAATGTTGGGTATATGTATAACTTCAGCATCAACTTTGGTGATCCACTTGAACAAAACAGTTTTTCTATCTTTTCGCAACGTGATGTCAACGCCATCACCATAGCTGGAGCCGGTTATTCAAATAGCCAATACTTTATCAACTATACTGTTCAAGCGTATGCCGTCGTCGATAAAGATGAATACGTAGAGGCAAGAGACTATGGAATAGTTGCCAGTGCCAATCTTCCTTTTTATCAACGTGGTTATACCAAAGCAAGTCTACAAGCCAGTTATTATCAAGACTATCTCTCAGATAGTAGAGTTCCCTTAAGTAGCGCGCTGGAAGTCTATAGAGCAGAGCAGTTTGGCGCATCTTTACGTCCAAATTCTTTATACTATGCCAAAGTCTATGGCGCTATGGAAAGAGACGATATTATTGCGGGAGGATATATAAAGTACGCACATGACCTTCCATGGGAAATTTATGTTAGTTTGGATGCACAATACTCACTCACCAATGCAGAAAAATTTGGAGCTTTTGAAGACAGAGGCGTTCAATTACGACGATCAAAATCAAGTTATGATCCTTCAGCTATTGCGATGCCTTCTCTAAACTATACTTCATATCTTAAAGAAGCAGCGGTTGCCCATACAAAAATAGAAAAAGTATTTAACGCCTCTTTTTACTATTTCACTTTTCCACTTTCACTACAAAGAGAGAGTATCTTTGTTGGCTATAATCACTATGATCTTAAGACATTGAATCAGGTTTATCATGATAAGGTTAATGAAGTCACGATGGGGATGATGTTTCAGTTTGTAGTCATGAACAAACTGGTCTTACCTATAACACTAGAGTATATTCAAAATGACACCCCAGAAATCGCACAAAAAGAGTATCTAAATATTCAGTTTGGGGTCTCTTTTTAGAGCGCGTCACTATTTTTTAAAGGGTTTTTGTCCTACATAATTTCCTGCTGGAAAATATTGACAGACCCAAACTTGGGACTTGTCATCACACTGATACGCTGCGCACCCTACTTCTTCAGAGTTTTCCCAAACGACTTGAGTATAATGTCCACACATCTCACCTGCCTTACATGCACCCGTATCATAGTTATAAAAACCTATCTCATCATACCAATCTTGCACCGGCTTGGCATCATCAATATCTTGACTACTACGTGTAATCGTCCACTCTTTATCCGTACTTTTTTTACTTTTTTGTACACGCGCACTTGCCCAGAAAAGATTTTCACCATAAACGCCACGACCTTCTAGTTTTCCATGAGAATGCACCATTCTACATCCCTCTTTTTGCGCAAGATGAAGTGCCCATTTTTTCGAGCTTTTTTCTAAAGCAGTTGAGTATTTTAAAGGAGCGTCAAAATGTTGAGCGCGCAGTGTATTGTGACGATCTAATATTTTACTTTCATCTACTTCCATAAAATCAGCCATCAACAACAGTGGTAAAGATAGCAATAGTATTATCTTCATATAGTTTCTTCTGTGCTACGTAGTTCTTGTTTTTTATCCATCAATTCAGTCAATTCAGCTTTTAATACTTCTGTATCCAGACCTTCACTTTTAGCCTTAGATATTTCTCTCATCACCGAAGCGATTTTTTCATTTATTTGTTCCACTTTTTGGTCAATATTAATAATAGCAGAGATACTCGGCATATCTGTTGTTCCATGAATACGTACTTCAAGTTGATATATTTTATTCAGTATAGATTCTACTTTGATATGATCATGTACCACTTCACCTTCATGAAGACCTTGTAGTCTTAGTGGTTCCAAGGTATAGGTAAGCGTACCATTACGCATCACAGTTGCACTTCCATACTTTGTAGTTAAACTCTGAACTTGGAAGGACTCTTCTTCATCACTCTCTTCTACATCCAAAATAGTGGTTATTTTATTTACTCTATGCTCCGGTAAGTCTTCAATACTACGCGTAACATGTGCCCCATCACTTCTCATAACAACGTCCACAAAAATGGTAGCTCTTGTTTTATTGCCTTCATCATCCATTATCTCATAACTCACATGGTCACTGTATATTTTACCCATCATTAAGGCTGTGACTTTATCTTCATTAAGTAGATAACTATAATTTCCATTTTCTTCAAAGCTATATGTTCCATACTTGCCTCTGACCT
>JADGDM010000032.1 GCA_016744905.1 Sulfurimonadaceae bacterium
TAATAACATGGCTGCGACGATAAAACCGATGGAGAGACCTACAAAAATCATCAATATTGGTTCCAACAATGTAAGCATAAAACCTATTTTGTCTTTATTCTCTTCAAAGTAAAGCTCAGAAATATTGGTTAATACCGACTGCACTTCTGAGGTCTCTTCTCCTAAGGCTAAGGCTTGAATAAAGGATTTATCTATCTTTATTTTTGATTCGTTAAGCGCAGTTGAGAGTTTTTTACCCTCCACTACTTTTTTCGAACTCTCAACAAAAAGTGATTGTAAAACAACGTTATCTAAGATATTTGCCGCCAAGTTAATGGTCTGAACAAAGGGAACACCCGAACGCACCAAAAGTGAACCGATGTATGAGAAACGCGCCAGTTCACTTTTCAGTGTAATTTTTCCAAATAGAGGTAATATCAAAACAAATTTATGCACTGCGTATTTGTAAGCAGCGTTGAACTTCATCACAGAGAGATGTGTACTCACTATGATAATTGCTATCACCAATATCGTCATAATATTACTACTGAAAAAATCACCCAATGCAATAACAAACTTTGTAATTCCTGGAAGTTCTTGTCCCGTATCTTCAAATATTCCTGTAATTTCTGGCACCACAAATGCCAACATAAAAGAGACCATCAAAAGAGAAAAAATCAACATAAAAACAGGATAAGAGAATGCACCTTTGATCTCTTTTGCTATCTTATTTTGCTCTTTTAAAAATCGTGAAAGTTCGATAAGTACCTCATCTAAGATTCCTGAACTTTCACTCACTTTGATAGATTGAACAAAGAAGTCAGGTAAAATAACCACATTTTGCTCATAAAGTGCCGTGTAGAAATTTTTACCTTCATCTAGCGCAGTACTCACGGTATTTAAAAATAGCGCCATTTTTTTATGGTGCTCATAGTGACCCTTAACAATTTTAATGGCACTAACGATGCTAATACCAGAGCGAATATACATGGAGAGTTCACGAGAGAGTTGAGAGAGTTCTAAGGCTTGCACCTTATAACGACGAGAAAACGATAATCCCTCAAATAGTGAAGCACTTTGTTCATTGATGCTTTGATATAAAATACCCTCGGCTTTGAGCTTGGCTTTTGCTTCAGCTAAGGTCGTTGCTTCAATTTTATCACTAAGCTTTTTACCTTTAGCACTGAATCCTTTATATGAAAAAATCAATTAACTACCTTATCCAACAACGCTCTTCTCTCTTCTATCGCTTCTTCTATGGAGTAATACATCACCGGCTTCCCAAAATATGAAACCTGATCATACACTCTATCTTTATACTCTAACATCATCTCGTCACTCACCCCATTAGGGTAAATTGTATAACGAAAACAAACTTCTTCTTCACGCCCATCTTTATCAAATAGAGATGAAAATGCCAACTCACGTGTTCCTAAAAGTGGATCAAAAGCATAAAATTTTGCACTATCATCAAACAGAGGTTTCAACTCTTTTACTTTCTCACCCTCTACAAAAACCGCACACTCTTTACAACGATCAATACAGATAAGCTCTACTCTATTTTTTTGATAAAAACTGTAAAGATACTCTCTAAAGTTTTTGATACTCAAAGCAAAAGCGTTCTCTTTAGCTTTTTGAAATGAGCCAACAGAGAGGCTATACACCACACCCATGATCACCATAACGATCATAAGTTCAAGTAGTGTAAAACCCTTTCTATTCAAGACTTATTTACACTCGCTATAACGAATGTCTTTACCATCTTTACCACTCATACCCTCTTTACGGTCACTTCCAAGAGAGATAATATCAAACTCATCATCTTCATTGGTATATATAAATTCTGTCTTCCATGAATCTTTTGGAAGTCCTTTTTTACTACTAATATAGGCTGCACTTGAATACCCAGGATAACGATCAGCATCAGGATTTTTAATTAAGGCGTCAAGACCCTCTTCAGTACTTGGATAAACACCATTGTCTGATTTAAACATATCAAGTGCATTATTTAAGTTGTTCATCTGAACACAAACAATTTTCTGTTTTGCCTCTTCGCCTTTGCCCATTAAGTTTGGCATAACCAACCCAGCAAGAAGACCTAAAATAACAATAACAATCATTAACTCAATAAGGGAAAAACCTTTACGCATAAAAAACCTTTTAATTTTACACCTATTTTGGTGCTTGAATAAGCAGATATTATATTCAATATCTGCTTTAAAACAGCTCTACTGCGTGAGTCTGTCGTTTTGTGTCGGAAATTATAGTTAAAGATGGTTACTAAAAAGTTACAATCAAACGAATTTACTGTACTATACTAGAAGCTAAAAATAGTGGGAATAATTGTGAAAAAAGATGATATTTTTTTAATGCCAATACTTTTGGTAGATGACTCAAATGCCAATACAATTTTACTCAAGGCCATTTTAAATAATGAGGGTTTTGACCTTATCTCCGTAGCGAGCAGCGTTGAAGAGACCCGTGCCTTTCTTGATGAATATAAAATCGATTTAATTTTGATCTCTACCATTCTCTCAAAAGGAAGTGGTATCGAACTTTGTCACGAAATTAACGGTGACCTAAGATATGAAGACATACCTGCCATTATGGTAACGGCTGATTCAAAAATCGAGACTCTGCGTAAAAGCTTTGAAAATGGAGCCGTTGATTATATCGCCAAACCAATCAATTCTGTTGAACTCATTGCACGTGTCCAAGCCCATCTTATCCGTAAACAAGTTCTTGATGAACGTAAAAAATCTGCCATCACTGATGTACTTACCTCTCTTTATAATCGTCGCTATTTTGATACTATTTTTGACAGACAGTACAATAAAAGTAAACTTGAAAATATTCCTCTGGTCTTTTTTATGATAGATATTGATAATTTCAAAAAATATAATGACAACTATGGACATCAAGCTGGTGATGATGCCTTGCAGCAAGTCTCTCACGCCATGAAAGCGCAACTCAAACGCAATGGTGACTATATATTTAGACTCGGTGGTGAAGAGTTTGCAATTCTTCTACTGAGTGATAATATAGACCACTGTCAAAACCTTTCAGACAGTCTACATAAAGGTATTTATGACCTCAATATAGAACATAAATACAATGAAAAGCATGGACGTATTTCTGTTTCTATAGGTATTTCAAAAGTTGATGTTTCAGATTTAATTACGAAGTTTGATATTTATAATACCGCTGATGAAGCACTTTACCACGCCAAAGAAAGTGGTCGTAACCACAGTGAATTTATCAATATCAAGCCAGATGGAACTAAAAGTGAAAAAAGTAAAGATGGGAAATTTAGATTGATGGATATATTTAAGTAAAGAACACTTCAGTATAGTACTCCTATGAAAAAAACAAATGAACTTCTTACAAAAGATATAAAACAACTCATTATACAAATCGCAGTACCTTCAAGTATAGGCATGTTTTTTAACACCATGTACAATGTTGTAGACACTTTCTACATCGGTCAAATATCCACGCAAGCCATCTCTGCACTGACCTATAGTTTTATGATTTTTGCGATGCTTTTATCTATTAGTTTTGGATTATCATCTGCCATTACCAGCTATGTGGGTGGGGCACTGGGTCAACATAAAGTAAAAATGGCCGGTATTTATGCATCCAGTGGCATAAGTTTATTTATGATTATTTCACTATTTTTAATGATAATCAGTGCTTTACTTTTAGAAGATATATTTGTTTTTATGGGTGCTTCTGGTGAGGTGCTGGACTATGCACTTGAGTATACCTACATTATACTCATCGGCACTTTTCCTATGCTTATAGGATTGGGTGCGAACTCTGTCTTGATTGCTTTAGGTGACACAAAGAGTTATAGGAATATCTTAATAGTTGGTTTTTTCCTAAATATTATTCTTGATCCACTATTCATCCATGGTTTTTATCTTATACCACCACTTGGTCTTAGCGGTGTAGCGTTGGCAACCATTTTAATTCAATATATCACACTGGCGTATATGCTCTATAAACTGCACAAAACAAGCCTTTTTAATATTACTATATTTTTCAGATCTAAACCAAATATACAAGTATTTAAACAGTTGGCAATACAAGCTGTCCCTATTAGTATCAATATGTTTTTAAGCTCTTTAGGAAGTATTATTACTATGTATTTTGTGTCCACTTATGGATTTAAAGCAGTGGCTGCCTTTGGGATTGGTTACCGGGTTGAACAGATTATTTTACTGCCAATATTGGGCTTAAATACTGCGGTCATATCCATAGTATCTAACAATTTTGGGGCTAAAAACTTCGAGCGAATAGATGAAGTTATCACCAAAGCTTTAAAGTATGGCTATATTATGAGTGCTATGGGTGTTGTCCTCATAGCCTTGTTTGGTAAGTATATGATTATGGTCTTTGATACAGATACGCAGGTGATAGATATTGCCTATACGTATATCATTTTTGAGAGTTTCATATTCTTTTCGTTTATAACACTGTTTATAGCAACCTCAACCCTACAAGGTATAAAAAAACCTTTTATTATCCCCTATATTAGTTTTTATAGACAGATATTGATGCCTGTCATTTTCTTTTATTTGGCCGTAAACATTTTTGACTTGCCCATTGAATCTTTATGGATAAGTATGTTTGTTATTATTACAAGTGCAGCAGTGTATATGAAGTTTTATGCGAAGAAACAGTTGGCATTGGCTAGAAATAAAATTAAAAAGTAGTTTGATAAAATTGGGTTTTGGGTTTTAGTACTCCCCTCCAGATACCTGCGGCACATAACACTTTCAGGTGTGCTGCTGTATTCCTACCCTGACACATTGCCTAAAGGCACCATTGCACAGGTCTAAAGGGAAGCGTTCAAAACACAGTTTTGTGTTCTCAACGCTTTTGTTAAGAGTGAAAGTATAGCGAGCTTAGTTTAGACTAAGCTAAAGAGATACTCGCAATTGAATCTGCCATCACTTTGAAGACGTCATTATAAGCATAGGTAACATCCTTATCTTTAGCAGCCAACTCCATGCTTTTAGCCATCTCATACAGTTCATCAAACTTTAAATTTCCCGAACTGCCTTTGATAGAGTGCGCTTGCATTTGGATAGCGTCAAAATCCATTGTTTCAATGGCTGTTTTTAATGCCGTTAAAATCTTTTGACTCTCATCTATAAAACTTCCTACCAACATAGGAATATGTTTTGGTTTTAGTCCAATTTTCGTTGCCATTAACTCAGCATTTAAATTACTATACGTAGGTACATCCATCATCAGACCTCCAATTATTAAATATTCTTATCATCATACTCATTATGAATTAAAAAAACACTTAATAGGCTACAATACAGTTATGATACATCTTATCTTTGCCCTAAAAACAGAGGCACTTTCACTCATAAACAGTTATCAACTCAAAAAGATTAAAAACCTTCCTTTTACTTTATATGCAAATACAGAGATAAAACTATTGATTACGCAGATGGGTTTAGATAATGCAAAAGAGAACTCGATCAAGTACTTTAATCATTATCATCCACAAGAAAATGACATACTTATCAATATAGGTATCTGTGCGGCGCAGAAGAGACATAAACTTGCTGACATACTTTTCATAAATAACGTTCAAAATAGTAGTTATCACATAAATTTAACACCGATTAAGTATAAAGAGTATAAAACTTCATCACTTATGAGTTTTGATACTATTCAAACCCAAGAGAGAGACACTTGTGCTGATATGGAAGCATACTCAGTCGTCTCTAGCGCGCTGGGTACTTTCAAAAAAGAGAACATATTTGTTATTAAAATAGTAAGTGATCATTTTGAGCCACACACTATTAGTAAAGAAGGTGTCTTAAAAATGATGCAAGATAAAAACTCTGAACTTAAAGAGATAATCAAGGAGATACAATGTCAACAGCAGTAGTTACGGGAGCAAGTTCAGGGATTGGTAAAGCCATTGCATTGAAACTTCTTAGTGAAGGTTACCCTGTTATCGGCATCAGTCGTAGTATCGAAGAAAATCCAATAGAGCATGAAAACTTCAGAGCTATTAATTGTGACTTGAGTGACACCAATGAAATAATTATCAATCTTAGTGATCTTTCTCAAGACAACTCTATCTCTTTACTTGTAAATGCCGCTGGATTTGGGATTTTTGCCCCACATGAAGAGATTTCTCCCTTGCAAATTGGTAAACTTATCAATGTTAATCTCAGCGCGCCAATCATCCTCAGCAATCTTCTTTTACGCATGATTAAGATGAATGAAGGGATGATCATCAATATCACCTCCATAGAAGCCACAAAATCATCCAAGTTTTCAGCCCTGTATAGCGCGTCAAAGTCTGGTCTAAGAGCATTTTCATTAGCACTTTTTGAAGAGGTGAGAAAAAGTGGCGTCAATGTTGTGAGTATTAATCCAGACATGACTGACACCCATTTTTTTGATGATCTAAACTTCAGCACACATGAGTCACTCGACAAGCACCTACTTGCTGAAGACATCGCAGAAGTGGTAGAAAATATATTAAATCATCGCGTTGGTGTTGCCATCACTGAAATAAGTGTACGTACTCAACGATTTGGTATAACAAAAAAAGGAAATTAATGTTTTCACACCCTGGTTTTTTAGGAACCAAAGCACTTTTTTTTATGGATATAGTGACCATATATTTTGCACTACTCCCATTTTTACTGGCAGTTTCAATTCGTTTTGCTATCAAAAAACAGTACGCTGCCCATTTTAAATCACAGTTTCTACTTTTAGGGCTAACCCTACTGATTGTTATAATTTTTGAAATTGGTGTTCGGATAAGTGGTGGTTTTTTAGAATATTCTCAACACTCTACAATAAACTATAATTTTTTACTTATCTTTTTAATCATCCATATCATCATCGCACTTGCAGCAGTAGCAGGATGGATTTATCTGATTATCTCTTCGTACAAAGAGTATAAAAATCATCTATCTGGTACTCCGTTTATGCCCAAACACAAGTACATAGCGCGCTCAATTTTTGCCGCCTTGACACTCACATCTCTAATGGGTGTTCTTATATATCTTTTTCTCTTCATTTTTTAAAACTATTTGGGTATAATTGCGCACTCGATTTTTGAGAGAATTTATGACAAGGAGATTTCGATGCCAAAAATGAAATCTGTAAAAGGCGCTGTAAAGCGTTTTAAAGTGAAAAAAAATGGTTCTATTAAACGTGGAACTGCATTTCGTTCACACATCTTAACCAAGCAAGATGCTGCAACTCGTCGTAAGCAAAATGAACCAAAAACTGTTCATGCTGCTGATGCTGCAAACATCAAAGAGATGATCAACTAAGATCACTCAAAGAAAACCGTTTAATTCAATTTAAACTCATCTCCAGACTAATATCTGGGCAAGACCATCATTGAATGGCACCTAAGCACAATACGTGACATGGTAAAGAAAAAGGAAAAATATGCCAAGAGTAAAAACTGGTGTTGTAAGACGCCGTAGACATAAGAGAATATTAAAATTAGCGAAGGGCTTTTACCAAGGTCGTCGTAAGCACTTCCGTAAAGCAAAAGAGCAAATTGAACGTTCATTAATGTACGCATTTCGTGACCGTAAGCAAAAGAAACGTGAGTTCCGTAAACTATGGATCATCCGTATCAATGCAGCGTGTCGTTTAAATGGTATGAGCTACTCTGTATTTATGCATGGTACAAAAAAAGCTGGCATCGAGCTTGATCGTAAAATCCTTGCTGACATGGCAATGAATGACGCAGCAGCATTTGCTTCTGTAGTTGCTCAAGCTAAAGCAGCACTTTAATCTCTACCACTAAGGCTTAGGCCTTGGTAGATTTTATCTCACTTTATACGTTCAATTTTCCCTCTCAACAAATTAATCAAACCTTCTTTCTCTAACTTTTTAAGATTACGACTTACTACCACTCTCGTTGAGCCAATCACATTAGCCAACTCTTCATGCGTAATAGTTATCAGTGCACTGTCTTGATTTTGAATCCAATCATACAGACGTTCATCAAGTTGTTTAAATTTCACACTCTCCAAAACACGTGCGACGGAGTCCAGCCTTAACATTAAAAGAGAAAAGATATATTTTTGATAATTGTTGTTATTACTCATAAAGTCATCAATAATATCACGATTTATCATGAAGGCTCTAATAGGTGTCGTAGTAACAGCTGAACCGATAGTAGGTACTCTGTTAATAGTAGAAGTAGTATTTACAATACATTGTTCTGATGGGCTTAAAGAGTAGAGGGTAATTTCATTAATTCCTTCTCCTTGAATATATACTCTCACTTCACCCTCAAGTAAGAGTAAAATATCTTCAGTAATATCACCTTGATAAAAAAGCGTTACTCCCGCATCAAGTGTTATAGGCTTAACATTTTCACTTAAAACTTCTTTCTCATTATCGCTAAGTTCTTCGTAAAATTCAAAATCTTCTAAGGTCATTATTCTCACCTAATTTTTAAGTGATTATACTCTCTTACTCAGGTTCTTTGGTTTTACAACCTGTATTCATTTTGAAGATTGAATAAAATGGGCAAAAACCTATGGCACCCGTTAACAAAGGAATAAAACCGATACCCGCTACTACATAATTCTGTGCGATAATTCCATAAGCGATTAGCCCTAAACCTACGAGAACTCTAACTATTCTATCTGCTTTTCCTGCGTTGAAACACATATTCAAATCCTTTTTTTCTTTTGATAATTGGAGTATAGGAGAAAGAGAAGTATGTGTGTGTCACTTAAGTTACATAAGCGTATCAAAGCCCATAAGTAGGCCTTGAGATAGATGTTTACTTTGTTACTAATGCTGCCATATAATCTTTAATGTCTCCTGGCGCTGAAGAAATTTTCATAAATTGACCCATACTGAGACTGGGGTTCGCAATAGAGAGTGCATATTTCCCATGAAGAATCATCGCTTTGTTATCTTCAATCATAATCATATACGGTAAAAATGAGGCGTGATCTTGAGCTTTAATAGCAGGGACAAATGATTTTTCACCCTCTGCAGTGTTCATAGAGATTCCGTAAACAGTAGAGTTTTCAAGTTGAAGTTTAAAAACAATAGACTCTTTAGCATTCGCTTCTAAGATTTTCTCTAAGTTTTCACCCTCAGCTATCTCTTGCATATCATCATAACGTGGTAATCCAAACATATAATGATATTTGGCGATGTCATCATCATCTAGTGAACATTGACTGCCTGTCATTTTACCAAAAGCTGTACGTAGTGACTTAGATATTTTTTTACCCAATGCTTCATCATAATCTTTTTGAAGATACGCATGTAAAAAATATTCAGGATTTGTGAAGACCAGAGTTTTAGCACTTTCATCAATTAAAACTTTTTGCACACCCGCAAAACCACGTGTTTCAGCAGAGGCTACTTTCTTCATCGCTTCGCTTGTAAAAACGATAACATGATAGGCCGATTCACCCATAGAGTCATACTCACCTACAACTTCAAAACCTTGTGTAGTCAGATTTTTTTTGACCTCTGCACTTGCTTTATATTCACCTGATAGGTAACTACTAACATCAGATGCTAGGACATGAGCACTTAGAAAGACTAAGGCTAAAAGTAATTTTTTCATTATATTTCCTGTTTTAAATTTAAACATAATATAATAAAAAATTACAATAAAGTGACAATTGAAGAGTAAATGATGATGAATTATATTTTTTTATGTTAAAAGTAACCCTCAGTGACATTAAAAATAATAATATGAGAAAGTATAGTGAAAAATGCTGCTCAGGATTTAGGAGTGATTACCTGAACATGCTTTGAATCTAAGGAGTGTCCACAAAAGGACGCAAAATGAAACCTACCAGGTCGCTCTAACTGATAAGTAGTAGAAGTATAAAACACTTAGGTAAATCGCGAGTAAATATTTGCTTTTGGTTAACCTTTATATTCCATTAACATCTGATCTAAACCTTCAAACATTCTATCCGATGCGCGCTCCATCTTTTCAAATGTATTAAAGACATCTGTTGGATTATCCCCTTTAAGTGTTGTCTCCGCCATAACATGTTCTAAATTATGTTGCACCATATCATGTACCATTTTATGTGGCTCTAACAGTGCTTTAAAACTGTTTGTTTTACCAAAACGTTGTACACCATCACCCTCATACCATTTGCCCATATAGCAACTATGATGATCGACAAAATTTACTTCACGAGGACCATTTACATTAAGTACATTTGCATACGCTACTGATTTGAAGATAATATGGTCCAGTTTAATAGACGTTACGTTCAAACGATTTTCTATATAGAGTGCAACCTCTTTCGTTGATTTTGAAAGATCTGCAAATTCATCAAAAGAACTTTCAAAATTTTGAATTTCTTGATGAGACTCTGAAGCAATTTTTGTCACCTGTGCTGAATTCGTCTGAATATCATTAGACTCTTGCTGAAGTGTAGAGATCGTAATCTCGATCTCATTGGTCGCTTTTTGTGTACGCTCAGCCAATTTTCTAACCTCATCTGCAACCACGGCAAAACCACGTCCATGCTCACCAGCGCGCGCGGCTTCGATAGCGGCATTCAGTGCCAGAAGATTTGTCTGATCAGCAATATCTTTAATCAAATTCACAATATCACTGATCTCATTGGTACGATCACTCAGGCCAGAAATAGCTTCATGTGAATTATTGATAAGTTCAATTAAAGTATGAAGTTGCTCATTCACTGAATTTACCGTTGCTCTAGAAGCCTCAGCGCGCTCTACTGTTTGTGAAGAGTAATCTACAATAGTTTTAGACTCACTCTCCCCCGCTCTCACATCTTCTTTTATTAGACCTAAACCACCAGAGATACCTCCTCCGAGTGCGCTTAACTTAGTTGAGAGTTCCCCTAAGAGTTTATTTTTATGCCCATGAACTATAAACTCTATAGAGCCATTAAGTTCTATGGCTGTTTTTCTAAAGATTCCATGTAGACCAGAAGGATACGTACGTCTATAATTTTTTCCTTTTGATGCATATTCGATAGTCGTCTCAACATCACGCATAAAAGTCTCTAGTTGATCTAAAACATCATTAACTGACCATGCCAACTTCTCTTGATTGGGGTCATTTGACTTGATATGTGTAATTCTCTGTTCTAAGTCTCCTTGCGCAGCAGCATTTAAAACCCGACGTATCTCATCACGTAAGCTTTGGCCCATACTGTCCCCTGAACTCTGAGGAATGATGGCAACAATGATAAAAGAAAAAACACTTACTACTAAAACAATAAATTCACCAGCAGAGATTGCGTAATAGAGCGCCAATATAAAAAGAGTTAGCAATAAAACAAGTGTTTGTCTATTCTTGAATAGCAGCGATAAGTTCGTCATAGCTTAATCCTTTCTCTTCTAATAAATCAAATAAAACCTGTGCTGAAGCTTCAACACCTTTTAATTTTTCTACATCCATCATTGTTTTATAAAGCCCTTCTATAGTTGCTACCGCACTTGGATTTGGTTTTCTTCTCACAGAGTGATAACCAATAATCTTTCCATTCACATCAAGAGAAGCTGTAACATTGGCAAATACCCAATAAAAATCTTTGTTTTTAGACTCGTTAATAACAAAAGCAAAAATCTCTTCTTTTTTTTCTATACGATCCCATAAAAGTTTAAAAACTGCCTTAGGCATCTTTGCATGGCGAATAATACTGTGTGGTGCACCCAACAACTCTTCTTCTTCATAACCAGCGAGGTCCATAAATATTTTATTACAGTAGGTGATACGTCCCTTTAAATCTGTTTTAGAGACAATAAAATCATTTTCATTCAGTTTTCTTTCCACTATGATCTCCTTGTATTATTTCAGTTCTACTATTCTAATCCAGAACAGTTAAATTTATCCTAAGAAGTGAGTATAATTGCATATGCGAATACGAGATATTAAAAAAAATAATAAAAAATCGAATACTATAAAAGAAGAGTTGCCTAAGGTTCATTACGCTGGTTTTTTTTCACGTCTACTTGGGTTTGTGGGTGATATTTTTATGATTGGTCTACCTATCGCCCTTATCACGATGATGTTTGTAGGTCATGATGCAATGGACAGTGCGAACGGTTTAGATGTCCTAGTGAATGATCAAGAAGCCTTAAAAAATGCACCCTCCCCTATTCCTGCCATTCTTCAGATGATTGTCACTGTAGGACTTTGGCATAAAACAATGCAGACCCCCGGAAAAAAGATGGCACAAACCCTAGTTGTGGATGCTAAAACCTTTCAGCGCGCTGGAATTATTCCTCTTACTATCCGCTTTTTAAGCTACTTTATCTCATTTATCACGGGTATCGGATTTTTCATAGGCTTGCTGAGAAAAGACAAACGTGCCTTACATGACCTCATCTCGGGAACAGCTGTCATTTATGAAGCAAAAGCACAAGATTAAATGGCCGTTTTACTTGCTTCTTTTTATTTTTTCTACTTTGCCATTGTTGCCGTGCACATCATATTTTTACCCAAGGTTCTCTCTGAGATAGGCTACCTACCCTCAGAAATCGGTATTATCTTTGCCAGCGCGCCACTGGTACGATTTTTGGTTCCTTTTCTCTTTCTCAAAGGTCTTAAACTCAACCATGACATCTTTGTCAAAGCGCTTATCATTCTTGCACTCAGCGCGCTGGCATTTTATCCCTCGCTGGAGTACTTTTATCCCCTGCTTATCAGTAATATTTTGTTGGGTATCGGTATGAGTCTGATTCTTCCCTATATTGAGGTCATTGCCCTCAAAAACATAGGGAAAGAAGGTTATGGAAAAATTCGTCTTTATGGATCTCTTGGTTTTATCTTGGTTGCCCTTGTACTTGTTAAATTTTTAAGCTCCCCTTATGTTGCTATTAACTATCTGATCGTTATGGTTTTTTTTACAACCCTCTTTGCCTATATCATTGCACAAAATGAGCAGAAAACAAGTACCGAACCAATCATAACTCAGAGCACTTTTTCACTTTCCACACACTGGTCATTGTGGCTGGCACTTTTACTGATGCAGATGAGTTTTGGTCCATTTTATAACTTCTTTACTATTTACGAAACGGCGCATGGTATCAGCCTAGATATGACCATCTATCTTTGGAGTTTTGGAGTGGTTGTTGAAATTGTGATGCTCTATTTTCAAGGGCCACTACTGAAAAAAAATCTTTTACTGGTCATGCAAATTGTCACACTCATTACCGTAGCGCGCTGGCTTCTTCTGTATCTCTATCCAGAACACCTAATGTTACTCTTCTTTTCACAAAGTCTACATGCCTTTAGTTTCGCCCTCTTTCACTCTGCTTCCATCGCCTATCTCTTTTCACTCTATAGTGAACAAAAATTAGCACAGCAATTCTATTTTGGTATTACTTATGGACTGGGTGGTTTTTTAGGTGCCATCACATCGGGCTATATTTATCAATATCTTCCTAATTATCTCTTTTTATCTGCGGCTTTCACCGCATTTATGGCATTTATTTTCTTTTCCGTGGATAAAAAGAGAGTAAGTTTAAAAAATTAAGATAAAATCGACTATGTTCAAATTCCTTTTTCCTATACCTCATGATATAGAACTCACCTCACCACAATACAGTAGATATCAATTTATCTATCTTTTTACCACTCTTTCTATTGTTGCATTGATTTATTATCTATTTTTTGGAATCAGCGGTGAACATCAAAATATTTTGGCAGTTGTTGAAAGTATCTCGATTGTTATTTTATTTTTTATTCAGTTCCACCTACGTCTTAAACAAGACATCAGTACTGCGTCAAACTATTTTGTACTACTAACCTTCATCATGCTTTTTGCCGTTACCTATTTTACTCCGGGAGAAGAGTACGTCTACTTATGGAATATCACCTTCCCCCTACTCGCCTTTTATCTCCTGAGTTATAAAAAAGGTGCACTCATTACCCTTATCTTTTACGCTGTGTTTTTCTCATATATTCTAAATATTACCCCTGAAATTATCACGCCCATTGGTACTGAAAATATTATCATCTCATTTACATTGATAGCCATAGGACTTTTTATGTCTGAGCGCTCTAAGGCCTATAATAATAGTAAATTAGAAAAATTAAGACAAAGAGAGTACCAATACAATTTAGAACTAGAAAAACTCTCCAGTATTGATAAACTCACCCAAATATTCAATCGCTCAAAATTGGATGAACTCTTAGATTTTATGCATCAGCGCGCACACAGATATCAAGAAAACTTTTCAGTCATCATTTTAGATATTGATTATTTTAAATCTGTAAATGACACCCATGGACATCTCGTTGGTGACAAAATTTTAATTGATTTTTCAAAACTAATCAGTGACAATATACGAAGTAGTGATATATTTGGGCGCTGGGGTGGTGAAGAGTTTTTATTAATTTTACCCAACAGTTCTCAAGATGAAGCCGTACAAATGGCAGAGCATCTCAGAGCTTTAATTGAATTACATGATTTTCATTATCACTTTTCCAATAGTGCCAGTTTTGGTATAGCGACCTATCATAATGAAGACAATGTAATTTCGCTTTTAAACCGTGCAGATAAGGCACTTTATACTGCTAAAGATAGTGGTCGCAACTGTGTTAAAACGGACTAAAAATTAAAAGATAAGATAAGATAAGATAAGAAGTAGAACTATGTTAGACTTAGGAATGTTTAAAATACTTTTTCCTATCCCTAAAAATGTTGAGACTACCTCTATTGAGTACAACTCTTATCGGTTTATTTACTCATTTTCATGGATATTTTTATCAGTATTAATTTTTTTCGTTTTTTCCAATATATTTCATTTTCATTATTACCAATTGGCAGTAGTAGAATTTTTGAGCATATTGGTACTCATAGCCATTCTCCAAGATTTACGTAAAAATGAAAACATCCAAAGAACGTCCTACTTCTTTGTTTCCTTAATTATTGTCCTTATTGCTTTTATTAACTACTATATATTGCATGAACCATATGCCTTAATATGGAATATATTTGTGCCCATCTCCTCATTTTATCTACTGGGCAATAAAAGAGGGAGCGTTGTTCTCTCTCTTTATCTACTCTATTTTTCTTTTTTTCTTTTTACAATTGATAATCAGATTCTCTCTTTTGCCGCCAAAGAGAACTTTATCTTGGCCTACTTAATACTCTGTATTGGTTTATATGCTTATGAGACTACGCGATACACCGCCTATAAAAAAATCAATGCGATATTAAAAATAGAACATCAGTATGCCTTAGAGTTAGAGACACTCTCGACAACTGATAAACTCACGCAGATTTATAATCGTCTCAAACTAGACGAGTTGCTTGAACTGACCTATAAAAGAGCCCAACGCTATGATGAAAAGTTTTCAATTGTATTGATTGATATTGATTACTTTAAAGAGGTCAATGATAGATATGGCCATTTAGTTGGAGATGAAGTACTGATAGCCTTTACGCAGCTTATTACTAAAAATATAAGAAGTAGTGACTATTTTGGGCGTTGGGGCGGGGAAGAGTTTATGCTTATTTTACCAAATACATCTCTTCAAATGGCACTTAATACGGCAGCAAACTTACGAGAAATAATTGAACAACACCCTTTTGAATACAAGTTTTCTAACACTGCAAGTTTTGGTGTGGCTACTTTTAATAATGAAGATGATCTCTTAGAGTTAGTAAACCGAAGTGACAAAGCACTTTATAAGGCTAAAAACAGTGGTCGTAATAGTGTAACAAGTCTCTAAATCAGACTCTTATTTGTCTATTTAAAGTATCTATTTTTTTGATGAGTACTTCATAGGCACTACGCTTATCAGGATCAATTTCACTGAGTTGCTTCAGGGCATTACAGTAGTTGTTCCATGGTTTTAACGATGGGATGGGACGACCTTTTTTCAGTAACTCAAAACTCACCGCCGCATTAATCAATCCACGCATCAAAATGACTTCTGGTACCGTTTTTTCAAAACGTCGGGGAAACCAAGACTCTTCTAAAATCTCATGCGCATCATAATAGCGCGCTTCATCAAGTGCAATGATAAAGTTTTTAGATTGAGCAGCTTGGAGCACGATCTTCCTTTAAGTCCATATATTTTCGCCAATACCCACGTCCACCACGAAGTGAGAGGCAGTGATGTTTTGGGAATTTTTCTCTATACTCTTTAAGACGATTAAAGGTATCTTTTCCACTGTCGCAGTAAAAAACAAAGACACTTCCCTCAGGTTCTTGTTTCAGTTCAAAAGGATTATAACGTACCGTCTCAACACGTTCAATATCCGCAAGAATCGTATCAATAAGGAATACCTTGATGCCCTCTTTTTCCAAGCGCGCTCGGTTTTCTAAAAACTCTTGTTGTGTCCACTCGTCTGGAAAAGTCTCCTCTTTAGGCATAAAACTTTTCGATGTTATTTTTCACACCCTCAATAAGTTTATCACGCGCTTCAATCGACGTCCAAGCGATATGTGGGGTGATGTAGAGGTTTTGTTGAGACTTAATACTAAGAAGAGGATGATTTTTCATCATCGGCTCTTTAGCTAAAACATCTAAACCAAAAAAGAGTTCACGCTCATCTATGATGCGCGCTACATCATCTTCATTGATAATTCCACCACGACCAAGATTTAGAACCACAGCACGCTCTTTAAGTAAAGAGAGCTTTTCGTAATTTAAAAGATTGTTAGTGGTTTCATTTAAAGGCGCATGGATGGTAATAATATCGCACTCACGAAGCAATGTATCTAACTCAACTTGTAAGTACTCTTCACTATGGTTTTTTCCTGAAGTCGAGAAGAAAGAGACATCAGCGCCAAAACTTGTAGCCACTTTCGCCACCCCTTGACCAATAGAACCCAGTCCAATGATTCCCCATTTTTTATCTTTGATCTCAAAAAATGGACGACTTACATCGGTAAAAATAGGACTACGTGACCATGAGCCATCTTTAACATAGTTGTCATAATATGAAGACTGACCCACAAGATAAAAAAGAAGAGAAAATGTGTGCTGAATGACTGAGTCAGTAGAGTACGCCACTACATTTTTCACTTCGATATTTTTAGATTTCGCTGCTTCAAGATCAACATTGTTCATCCCTGTCGCTGCGATACAGATCAGTTCCAGCGCGCTACAGATATCCATCATCTCTTTAGTAATAACTACTTTATTTGTGATAATAACATTGGCGTCTTTGATACGTTCTAGCGTTTCAGTTGGTGCGGTAGTTTGAAAAGTTGTTAGCTCACCCAGCGCGCTGAGTGTTTCTAAAGAGGTTTCACCAAAAGTCAGTGCATCAAGGATAACTATCTTCATCTATACGTCTTTGATTTTAGTGATGAGTTGGCGCGCTTGCTCAACTGCTTTGTCTACTTTATCAAAAACAAGAGCCACCGCTAAACGACGACCTGAGTGTGCTTCAGGTTTTCCAAAAACACGTACAAAACTGTTGTCAGTAAACAGAGCCTCATCCACTTCAATAACAGGTGCGTTAGACTCTAAAGATGTTTTATACGCCGCTGAGGCGCCATCACCATAAAAAGTAAACCCAAGTGGAAGTCCCAACACAGCGCGCAGGTGAAGTGCGAACTCGCTTTGAGATTGCGTAATCAAAGTTACCATTCCTGTATCGTGTGGACGTGGGCTTACTTCTGAAAAGAAAACCTCATCACCTTTGATAAAAAGTTCTACACCAAAAAGACCACGACCACCCAAGCCATCAGTGATGGTTTTTGCCATCTCTTGAGAACGTTTTAGTGCAAGCTCTGACATCTGCATTGGTTGCCACGAAAATACATAATCACCATCGCGTTGTTCATGACCAATAGGCTCACAATAAACAGTCTCTTTTCCATTACGCGCAGTAAGCATTGTGATCTCATAATCAAAGTCAACAAAGGCTTCAACAATCAATTCACTTGCATCACCACGTGCCTCTTTTGCCAATTCCCATGATTTACCCAGATCATCAATACTTCTCATCACAGATTGACCATGACCTGATGAACTCATTACTGGTTTGATAACACAAGGAAAACCCATCTCTTGAGCGGCTGCACCCATCTCATCTTTTGTTTTTACAAAACGATATGGTCCCGTATTTAGACCCAACTCTTCTGCTGCAAATTGACGAATATTTTTTCTATTCATTGTTTTGTTTACGGCGTCTGCATTTGGGATAACGTTAAAACCCTCTTTTTCTGCTGCAAATAGTGAAGCAATAGAGATCGCTTCGATTTCAGGAAGAATAAAGTCAGGTTTTTCCATACGGATAATCTCTAAAACCGCTTCAGTGTCTTGCATATTTACCACGTGTGAACGGTGCGCTACTTGGTGTGCTGGTGCGTCTGCGTAACGATCAAGTGCGATTACTTCAAGACCAAGTCTTTGAGCTTCGATGGCAACTTCTTTACCAAGTTCACCTGAACCAAGAAGTAAAATACGTTTTGAATTGCTTTTTAATGGGGCACTGAATTGCATGTGAGAAAATCCTTATTTAATAGTTGCGCAATTATAGCTAATTTGGATAAGCATTTAAAAGGTATCCCTATTTTTTTACCCCAGATTAATGTTCAAAGATTAGTAAGATATAATTCGCTAAAAAATAATAAATTGGAACAATAATTATGTTTAAATATATTTTTCTAACAGCGCTATTTAGTTTAACTGCTTATGCTGATATTTTAAGTGCACAAGCAGAGTCAGAAGATAAAAATTCAGCCATCACACTTGCCAAAAAGTCTGCCGTCCAAGACTACGTAGCACGTTCACGTAAAGAGATTCCAAGTTGTCAACACCTCGTAATTGAGCAGGAGGTAGATCTTGATAGCTTGGATATTGTTCAATTAGAAGTTTCAAATCTTGAACTAACAAAAACAGGGTATTCCTTAAATGTTCGTTTTGATATAGAGGCAAAAGACAATGATTTTAAAGCATCTTTAAAAGAACAGTGCCTCCATCACATCGCTCAACAAAACAGTGCCAAAAGACGTCAAGAATTTTACAATAGTTTTCACTATGGCGTGGGACTTAATATCACATGGGGCTATGGAGCAGAGATCTTTGCAGAGTATCGTCCAAGTAATGAACACTCTTTTTATACTCTCCTCTCTTACACTGTGCCCGAATCAGAAGAAGATATCTCTATGTCAAGCATCGGACTTGAGTATCGCTGGAATTTTCTCCTTATAGGTTTGGACTATATTCTCGATGCCTCTTATCCCAGTGTGTTAAAAGAAGCCACACTCTCTTATAAGATAGGCGTCTCCCTTGACCCTCTATTTTGGAAAAACAGTCAATCTGAACCCTATGAACTGGGCTTTTATTTTAAATCATTTAATGACCAACTCTCCGACAACTCCAATTCCGTCGCACTGGTTTGGTATGGAAGGTATAAATTTGACTAATTACATAAAAAGTACACTACTGTTAACGATTCTGGCTGTATCACTTCAGGCACAAGAGATTGAAGTTGTTTGGAAACAACGTTTTAATCAAGACCCCATACAAAACAGTGAAAATGTTATGGAAGATATACACAAAGATATTGCCTTACAAATCAACACCTATTTAAAGCCAAGAAAGGCCATCAAGGTTAGCAAGCTTATTCCCTCTGAGATTTTAGAGCCTGTTCTGCCAGCTACTATCATAGCACCAGAACATGTACAAAAAATTAAATTACAGCAAAATAAGTATGAACGACTTAGTGAGTTTAAACAACGAGTTGAGCAGCAAAACAGGAGTTATATAGAAAAATCAGCGCAGCAAAAAAAGAGCTATGAAGGTCAAATTGAACGTCGAAACACAGAGATAGAAGCCTTATCACTGCAGTATAAAAAAGCAGTAAAAGCGCGCAATACAGAGTTGATTAAGTTGCAAGAGTTGGTCACTCAAGATATAGAGTTAATCAAAAAAGAGCAAGCAGATAAAAAGAAAAATCTTAATAAATATATTCATGTTTTTGTAAAAAATGCCTTTAAACACTATCTTGGTTCACCCTCCGTTATTGCCTCCAATTACACCGTGAATAACGAGACCATGCAGCTTACTATTGCCTCTTCTAATAAAAGTTTTAAACAAAGTGTTGAGTTTTCGCTAGATCCTCACCTCGCACAAGAGATGGACAGTGATCTAAGCCTTATTGAGCCAAAATTGATTTATACACTCAGCAGTAAGCCTAAAGAGAATCTACTCAGTATCAAACTTGACTCCATTAACCTTGTTTTTAATAACCAACAGTACCTTTCAAAACTAAGTAATAAAAGCAATACGCAAAAATATATGGTTGCTGATATCGAAATTGACGATCCTACCAATGTCAGTTTAGAAGATACAAAACTTGACTTACAAGAGGAGTCCTTAGCCATTGTCTTACAAAAAAGCACCCTTAAAGATGTTAGTTATAGAGTCACTTCTGAATCCAACAATGAGATACTGAGCCGTCTTAAAACACTAAAAAGTGCCAAAAAGGATGAAACTAAATGGCTCTTTGTAGTTGGGATAGAAAAATATGATAATGGCGTCGCCCCTATTGCCTACTCAGCTCAAAGTGCAAAAAGCTACAGTGCTTTGGCACAAAAGCTTCTAGGAATTCCAAAAGAGAATAGCTTTGATCTTATCAACCAAAAAGCCAGTAGTGGAAAAATCAAAAGCGAAATGAAGAGAATGCTCTCATTAGTTAAAAAAGATGACACCATCTACTTTTACTATTCAGGCCATGGTATCCCCGTAGCAGCGCAAAATAATGAGCCTTATATGTTGCCGTATGATATTGACCCAAGTTATATTGATGATGAGTCATTTTATAAACTTAAAAATTTCTACAAGATGCTTTCAGATTCAAAAGCCTCTAAAATTGTAGCCGTCATTGACAGCTGTTTTAGTGGTTCTACCGATGGGGAAAGCCTTCTAAAAGGGGTAGCCGCTGCGCGCTTGGTTGCTAAAAAGGTAGAAAGTTTTGATACCAATAAAATGGTCGTTTTAAGTGCGGGACAAGGGAAACAATACTCCAATATGTATCGTGAAAAAGAGCAACGTCTTTTTAGCTATTTTATAATGAACAGTATTCTAGAAAATGAAAAAACTATTAATTTACTCTACAAAGATGTTTACTATAACGTAGAAAAGACTTCAAGAAAAATGGGAAATCTAAAACTTCAACAGCCTACACTCAGTGGTAATACTCAGTTAAATTTTTAAACTTTACATCTAAATATACTTATCTAAAGTTTGAAATAACCGATACTATTTAAAAGAAAAGGAGTCCTTATGTCTTCCATGCCAAATCATGAGATTGTCTCATCAACACTATTAAGAAAATCCCTTAATAATCTTGCTCTACTGTACAAACTAAAAATGGATGAAGGTCCTACAAATAAATATTTGAAAAATTCCACCTCTATCGATAGTCAATGGTTTACCCTTGATTCTAGGGAACCTTACATCATTTTTGATAAGTAAAACTAATACCTATTAACATTTTGCAATGTTTTTGCAATGAATCCTTTATATAATTAGTTTGGAACTAACGAATAAAGGATTAATTATGTCAACAGCAAAAAATGGACTTCTTCTAGGTTTTAGTATGCTCACTCTTGTACTTTTAAGTGCTTGTAATGAAACAAGTACTACTGGAGTAAATGGAGACAATGGAGTAAACGGACAAGATGCGCTTGTAAAGATTGTAACAGAACCTGCGGGAGAAAACTGTACCAACGGAGGTAAGCTCCTCATCGTTGGTAATGACTTGGATGGAAATGGTACTCTAGAGCAGAGTGAAATTCAAGCCAGTGAATATGTTTGTAACGGAGCCAATGGCTTAGAGGGTAGTGATGGGACTATCGGCCTTCAAGGAGATATCGGTATTTCAGGTCCAACCGGTGCCTCAGGAAGTAATGGCCTAAATGCACTTATTGAAGTAACTTATGAAAAAATGGGAGCACATTGTGAAAACAGTGGTCAAAAAATTGATATTGGTTTAGATACCAATTATAATAATATTCTAAATCCACTAGAAGTCAATGACACCTCTTATATCTGTAGTTTAATAAAAACTATCCCTACACTGACACACGTTCAGGCCTATATAGACTTTGCTAAGTCTGATTCACATATTAACATTGAAGATAACCTATCGCAAGACTTAGAGCTTATAGTCGCCAGTAATATTGATTGTGATGTGCAAAAGCTCTATCGCTGTGATGATGTTCAAGTTATTCCATATAACGACAACAGTTGGGCGACAAATAGTCTAATTAACAGTGAAAACAATGCTTATATGTGGCTAAAAAATGGCGATCAAATTTCACAGACTGTTGATTCGTCTATGCAGACACTCAGCAAACGCACTAATTTTCAGAGTATTGGCTTTCAAAATAGATTGTGGGTTATTGGTGGTCTCATAGATGGTGTGGCTCAAAATGATGTCTACTCCTCAGCTGATGGAAAATATTGGACTCTAGAAAATTCTGATCCAGCCTTCTCTCCACGTCATTCCCATGAACTTTTTATCTACGATGATAGAATCTGGCTCATTGGAGGATATGATGGCAGTGCGCAAAATGACATCTACTCTTCAAGCGATGGTGTTTTGTGGACACAAGAGAGTGATCATGCAGAGTTCTCAGCGCGCTCGGGTCACCAAGTAAGTTACTTTAAAAATAAACTTTGGCTTATTGGTGGTTCAGATGGTAACCTTAAAAATGATATCTACTCTTCAATCGATGCTGTCCATTGGTCTCAAGAGAGTGATACTTCTCTATTTAGCCCAAGAAAAAATCACTCCCTAAGCCTCTTTAATGACACCTTATGGCTCATCGGTGGAGATGATGGAAGTAGCTATACTAATGATATTTACGCTTCAACAGATGGAATTACTTGGACATTAAAAAATGCTGATGCCTCTTTTTCAAAAAGAATGAGTCATCAGGTTCTAGAGTACAATAATAAAAATTGGCTCATAGGCGGATATGGATCAGGTTATAAAAATGATATCTACTCTTCTAGTGATGGTGTCACATGGATACCGCAGAGTCCAAACTCTATATTTAATATCACATCAACACATCAAGCCCTAATATTACATAATGAGCTCTGGATTATCTCAGGTAAAGATCTATTTTCATCGAACGATGGAAGTCTATGGAAAGATGAGAGTAGCGATGGACTGCATGAGACTATTAGTAATCACCAAATGGTCTCTTTTCATGATAAACTTTGGATTATCGGAGGTGTAACTGAACTAGGGGGTCCATTAAGCAATGACATCTACTCTTCACTAGATGGACAACAGTGGAAACTGGAAAATTCAAATCCGGAATTTAGCGGACGCTCAAACCATCAAGTACTTGTTTTCAAAGATACTCTTTGGCTCTTTGGTGGGTATGATGGGGAAATCACTAATGATATCTACTCTTCACTAGATGGTGTTACCTGGAATCAAGAGAGCAATGCAAGTTCGTTTACACAACGTAACAGTCCAAGGATGGCTGTTTTTCAAGACAAAATATGGCTTGTTGGAGGAAGTGATGATTCCGGAGCATTAGATGATTTATGGTCATCAAATGATGGGATAACTTGGGTACAAGAGACACCTATTGGAGACTTTGGAGCACGCACACAACATACTCTTAGCATCCATAAAGATAGACTATATATGACAGGTGGTTATGATAGTGATTACAAAAATGATGTCTGGTCAACAGTCAATGGAATTAACTGGGCACAACATACTTCTTCTGCCGAATTTTCCGCCCGCAGTGGACATAGTGTTGTTACATTTAATAATAAACTCTGGCTTTTTGGAGGAGGTAGCAATGATATCTATTCTAGTGAATACGGCACAACTTGGGTACAAGAGAGTGCAGACAGTACTTTACTTCCAGTAAGAAATGCTCAAGTCACACTCTTTAATAATCGTCTTTATATGAGTGGAGGAGCAATAAATATAACAACTCAAAATGATATTTTCTCTTCTGGCAATGGACAAGATTGGTTTCAACAGAAAAACTTCACTTTCAGTTTCGATCACTAAATAGGTCTTCTTTAGACCTTGTAGTGCGCGCATGGATAAAAGTCAAAGTCTTTTATCAGACTGATCAGATCATTTATTGGGGTAGGTTTGGTTAGACGTCGTCTTTTAAAATTTGTTTGACAATATTCGCAACCATTACTTTCGCTGATTCCCGCAGAAGCACTTAAGGTAATCACTTTTTGTCGTGCATCTTTTTTTAAAATATCTTCTAAAATCTTATCACCCTCTTCAATGGCAAAATCAATAATCACAATATCATAATTGGCATGGTAAAAAAGTTGTTTGTAATCTTCAAACGAGCCGCAAAGTTCAATATCTGCTTTACCTATCTGCTCTATTAATGATGTTCTGGTTATTGATTGGAAGTTTGTATCGTCGATGTATAGGATTTTCATTATATAACTTTTGTTATTGGAAGAGTTGTCGCAGTAAAAAAAGCCCGAAGGCTTTTCTTATAGGCGTGATTCGTAACGTCTCATCATAAAAAGACGTTTAAGCATTTTTTTACGAGCGCTGATTTTCTCTTTTTTACGTATATCTGTCTTCGTTTCGTGGAAACGACGAGCACGAGCTTCAGTAACAATCAGATTTCTATCTGTTTGTTTCTTGAAACGACGATAAGACGCATCAAAGTTATCATCATGGCGTAGTACAATACCTGGCATTCACATCACCTACTTTCTTTTAAAATTTTTGTGATGCGAATTATAGCTAAAAAAAACTTGTTTTACTAGGGCACATAACCCTTATGCCCGCACAGTCTGAAAAATAGTAAAAATGGGTATTCTAAATTTACACATTAGTCCTTGTTGTATAAAGGTTTTTGCCCTATATAGCGCCATTATCAGCCAAAAGTAAGATTATCCTAATAAAATATAAGAACAGATTATAGTATAAATTATTATTATAGTTAAAATTATTTTTTTGGATACCACTTTTTATGAAAAAAATCTTATTACTTTTACTCTTCACACTTTCTCTCTTTGCAAAACCTGTTTACAATGTAGCTATTGTTACTGATGGGAAGATTGCCTTCAAGTCAGAACTCGAACAAGCACTTAAAGCAGAGATTGCTCAACTCCTTGGCCGTGACTTTAGCGTACGTTTTCCCAGTTCAATGTACAGAAATGGAAATTGGGACTATGTAAAGATCGGAAAAGATATCGATGCGATGCTTTACAATCCAAAATGTAATATTGTCATCACCCTAGGGGTCCTCTCTTCACATATCGGAGCGCGCAAGCAGTGGTATAAAAAACCTCTTATCGCAACCGCTATTATTGATCCATCTATGCAAGGGATTCCCTTTAAAAAAGGGGCTTCTGGGAAACATAATATGACCTATATCAATGGTCATATCAGTATTAAAGATGATATCGAAACTATCAAATCACTTATGGATGTTACTAAGCTTTCAGTTTTAATGAATGCCACCATGTTAAAAAAGTCTCCTCAAGTCGGCGCATATATTAAAAAGGTTTTTAAACAAAGTAATATAAAAGTTCAGCTCATTCCTGTGAGCCAGAAACTTAATGAAAGTCTTAAAGATATCGACCTTGATTCAGACTTGGTGTACGTGACACCACTTTTTCACTTAGATATGAGCAAAAGACGTCAACTTTATGACATCTTACGTAGCAAAGAGCTCCCGACCTACTCTTCTTTAGGAAAAGATGATGTTGAACTTGGGGCAATGTATGGAAATATCCCCTCTTCTGATGCGATGCGTATGATTCGTCACGTTGCCTTAGAAATTCAGCAGATCTCTTTTGGTGAAAAAGCAAGTCGTATGTTTGTTAACTACAAACCAGAGAAAGCACTCTTTTTAAATATGCGTACGGCCAACGATGTCAATTATGTACCCAGTTGGGATGTTTTATCAAAAGCCACTATCTTAGAACAAGATGTGAGTGACTCATACTATTTTTCCATCGATGATATCATGGCGCGTGCTATTTCTAACAACTTAAAAATCATGCAAAAAGATCAACAACTTATCGTTGATCAAGAACAGACTAATATTGCAGACAGTGCGCTCTTCCCTCAGGTTAATATAGAATTTGGTGCTAAGCAGATTGATGGAGATCGTTCAAGTGCCTCTTTAGGAATTCTAAAACGCTCAGATGTTAGTGCAAAGATGGGTGTCTCTCAAGTGCTTTTTGATCAAGAGAAGTTTGCCAAAGTAGAGATCAATGATGAGTACTTTAAAGCCTCTTCTGAGCAGTTACGCTACATAAAAATGGATATTGCCCTGCAAAGTGCGTATCACTACCTACGTATCATGCAGTTAAAATCAAAACTCAGTATTCAAAAAAACAATCTTGACCTATCTAAAAACAATCTTCGCTCTGCCAAAGCACGTAGTGAAATCGGCGTAGGAAGTGTGAGTGATATTTATAGATGGGAGAGTAAAATCGCTATTGATAAGCGCGCTGTCATTCAAATTCATGCAGAGATTCAACAAGAACGTTATCATCTAAACTCCATGCTCAATCTTCCACAAGATATGCGTATGAATTTTCAAGATATTGATATGAGCAATCCTATCTTTATGTCTCACCACTCCGAACTTATACACTATTTTCAAAATCCTAGAAAATTCTTTCTATTTGAAAACTATTTGGTAGACAAAGGTCTGATGAATGCCCCTGAACTCTCTCGATTTAAAGCACTGGTTGAAGCACGAAAAATGTTGGTACAAGCATCAAAAGCCTCATTTTATGCCCCAAAGGTAGATGTACGTGGGGGAGTGGGTTACTCATTTGTTGATAATGAGGAGATTGCAGCGATTGGTATTGATGATCATATTAGTTACTCAGATCCAGCTTACCTCATCCCCAATGGTTTTATAGAGAAACAGCCCCTAGTTGCGGTAGATTCAAGTGGAAGCGAAGTTGATATTGGAAATCCTGATTCAGTCAATTGGGAAGTGGGAATTTATGCCACACTGCCACTATACCTTGGAGGTGCCAGATCAGCAAACCTTGAAGCTGTGCGCGCTACCCTTAGTGCCACACAACTGCAAGAAAATGATATGAAAAATGGGATCGAAGAAAATATCAGAACGGCCCTGTACCGCACTAAAACGGCCTATCTTTCTATCACACTCGCCCACACCTCATATGTCGCAGCCAATAAAAATCTTAAACTTATTAAAGATGTTTACGAACAGGGTAATACTGATATCTTACACCTTCTTGATGCGCAAAATGAAGTTTTGAAAGCAGCCAATGTTGAAAATAATACCCGCTTTAGTTTTATGCTAGAACAACTTCAGCTTCAACGACATATTTCTCAAATATCCTTTGATATGAAAGATGAGACTTGGCAAGAGTGGTACACTGCACTAGAAAACTACGAAACACAATCAGAATCAAAGGAAAATTAATATGTTAATTAGAATCATACTCAGCTTAGTTATTATCGCCGGAGCACTTTTCTTCTTTTTACAAGACAGAAGCGTTGAGAAAATAGAAGTTATTCGTCCTGTAAAAGTCCTCAAACTTAAACCAACAAAATCATCGAATGTTAGAACTTTTAATGGTATAGCGCGCTCAGATGTTGCAGCAACACTTAGTTTTTCTGTCTCGGGAACGGTTAAAAAAGTCTACGTTAAAGCCGGTCAAAATGTAAAAAAAGGGGACTTAATTGCTTCTATTGATTCGACCTACCTAAGACTAAAAGTCGATGAAGTAAAAGCCTCACTTAAGCGCGCTGAATCTGAGTATAAACATGCCAAAAACTCTTATGATAGAATCCAACGTTTATACGTCCATAACAATGCTTCTTTGAGTGATTTAGAAAATTCACGTACCCATTCAGATTCTGCAAAGGCACAATTAACAGCGAGTAAAAATCGCCTTCAGCAAGTCAGACTTGAACTCGACCACACCAAATTACGTGCCCCAATGAAAGGTTCAATTTCTACGGTTAATATTCGTAAAAGTGAAAATATCACCACAGCGACACCCGTGGCAACCATCAGTTCAACAAAGACCATTGAAGTTCCTGTCTCTATTCCAGGATCCCTCATTGACAGTATCAATGAGGGACTTATCTGTACGGTTACCTTTGATGCATTAAAAGGTAAAAAATTCAAAGCACGCGTAACTGAGGTTTCTCACTCGACCAGTATGAAAACAACCACCTTCCCCGTTAAAGTTCGTCTTGTCAAAGCAAATTCTCGTATTCATCCAGGTATGTCAGCTTCTGTACGTTTTGAGTTTAAAAGTGCTATGAGTAAAGGGGGCTATGTTGTTCCCGCCCACGCAGTTATGGAAGACAGTAATGGTCGCTTTGTCTTTCTTGCAAAAACTGATGATAATGATACTGCACATGTAATCCGTCAAAATGTTGAGTTAGGAAAACTAACAGCTAATGGAATAATTATCACAAAGGGTGTCCGTAAAGGTATGTATGTTATTACAGCCGGTATGACACGCCTTCATGAAAATCAAATAGTAAAAGCGCCTACGAAGTGAATATTACAAAATTTGCCATAGAGCGTAATCGAGCCAGTTTAACCCTTGTTCTCTTTTTCCTTCTCGGTGGACTTATCGCTTTTTTTGAAATGCCAAGAGCTAAAGATCCAGAC
>JADGDM010000103.1 GCA_016744905.1 Sulfurimonadaceae bacterium
GACTTAAGTATGATAGGCGTATTCGTTTTAGGCGTTTCTTCTATCTTTATGTTATTTGGTATAGTGATTTTATATATTAATAAAACATTATTAACATCAAAAGAGAATGTAAGACGGGTTTTTGCGACAGCTGGTCTTATCTCACTTGCTGTGGGTAGCAGCATGATTTTAGGATAAAGGATAGACTATGTGTAAAGATTGCGGATGTAGTATAACGGATCATGTTCACGAACATGAAGACTCACATGAACACCATAAAGCACACGAGACATTGCATCATAACCCTCAGTTAAATGATAAAAAAACGATTGATGTTATTACAAAGATATTGGATAAAAATGATCAAGAAGCGGGACATAACCGTTCTCACTTTAATGCAAATGGTGTGCTCGCAATTAACTTGATGAGCTCTCCAGGAAGTGGAAAAACGACGCTGCTCGAAGAGATGTATGATATTGCAGATTTTAAGTATGGGGTTATCGAAGGCGACTTAGAAACTTCACGCGACGCAGATAGATTAAAAGCCAAAGGGATTAAGGCGTATCAGATTCAAACGGGAAGTGCTTGTCATCTGGATGCTTTTATGGTTCATAAAGGACTGCATGCTATGGAGTTAGACACGATAGACGTATGTTTTATCGAGAATGTGGGTAATTTAGTCTGTCCTGCGAGTTATGATGTAGGAAGCCATTTGAATATTGTACTTGTTTCTATCCCTGAAGGGGAAGATAAAATTGCGAAGTACCCTGTTATGTTTAGACAAGCTGATCTGATTTTATTTACCAAAACTGATCTTCTTCCTCATTTTGTTTATGATATGAAAAGAGAAAAAGAAGAAGCAAGAAAAATAAAACCAAATGTTGATATCTTGGAAGTAAATATAAAAGATACTGCCTCTATTCAAAAAGTTGCAGATTGGATAAAATTCAAAATGGAGATGCGCTAATGTGTTTATCAATTCCTTCTAAAATCGTTGAAATAGACGAAGATAACAATGCTACTGTTGATACGATGGGTGTTAAACGTCTGGTGAGTTTAGACTTAATGAGTGATGATGTTACTATTGGAGACTATATCTTGATACATGTAGGTTTTGCCATGAGTAAAATTGATGAAAAAGATGCTTTGGATAGTCTAGAACTATATACTGAGATAGTGGAAAAGATGCAAGAGGAAGAGAAGCGGCAACTCATTGAAGATGATGATAATTGTCCAAACAGAGAGTTGTCGTGAGTTTACAATTAAAAGATCTGTATGATAGCTTTAGAGAACCAAATACTATTAAAGCCTTATCCCAGCAGATCAAAAAAGAGAGTTTAAAACTAAAGGAACCTCTTTATATTATGGAAGTATGTGGTGGACATACCCATACCATCATGAAGTATGGTCTAAAACAACTTTTACCTAAAAATATAGAATTTATTCATGGGCCAGGATGTCCAGTCTGTATTATGCCAAAAGAGAGAATTGATCATGCTATCTCATTGGCAAATTTAGATGATGTGATTTTATTAACACTGGGCGATATGATCAGGGTTCCTGGGTCTAAAACATCTTTAGCACAAGAGAGAGCCAAAGGGTGTGATATACGTCCTTTATACTCTCCATTAGACGCTATTAAAATTGCTACTGAAAATCCTGATAAAAAAGTCATCTTTTTTGCAATAGGCTTTGAAACAACCACACCAATGACTGCATCCGTACTTAAAATAGTAGAGAAGAAGAAAATTACAAACTTATACTTTCATATTAATCATGTACTTGTTCCTCCTGCAGTTGAAGCCATTATGCAAAGTGGAGAAGCTAAGATTAATGCTTTTATCGGGCCTTCTCATGTGAGTGTAATTAGTGGGGCAAAGATATATTCGCCTTTAGCTGATGAGTATAATACTCCCGTAGCTGTGAGTGGATTTGAACCCGTAGATGTTATGGAATCTATTTTAATGATTGTCAAACAAAAAAATGAAGAGCAAACAAAAGTAGAAATTCAATATTCTCGTGCGGTTACACTCGATGGTAATATAAAAGCGCAAGAGATGATAGCAAAGTACATGACCCCTCGCACGCATTTTAGATGGCGCGGTATAGGCGATATTGAGAGTAGTGCTTTAGTATTAAGAGAAGAATATGCACAATATGATGCAGAAAAAGTATTCGCTGAATTTTTATCAGATGAGCCGATAGATGACCATAAATTATGTATTTGTGGAACGATACTTAAAGGCCTTGCTAAACCTAGTGACTGTAAGGTGTTTGGAACGGCTTGTACACCAAATACACCCCTTGGTAGCTGTATGGTCAGTAGTGAAGGGGCATGTAACGCCTACTATAGATTTGAGGAGATTTAAATGAAGTATATACAACTGTCTCATGGCGGTGGCGGTGAAGAGACCAATGACCTTATCTCAGATCTTTTTTATAAATATTTTAATAATGAAATATTGCTAAAGGCTGAGGATGCAGCAGTACTTGAGGTAGAGAATAAAATTGCCTTTACTACCGACAGTTTTACAGTGAGTCCTATTTTCTTTAAAGGTGGGAACATTGGTAAGCTGGCGATTGCTGGTACTGTCAATGATCTTGCTATGATGGGGGCAAAACCTCTATATCTAAGTTCTTCATTTATTATTGAAGAGGGCTTCTCTTTTTCTGAGTTAGAAACCATTGTTATTAGTATGCGCGATGAACTTGCAAAATCTGGTGCAAAGATTGTTTGTGGTGATACTAAAGTCGTTCCTAAAGGTTCTTTAGATCAGATCTTTATCAATACTACAGGTATTGGAGAACTTAAATCCACAGAAATATCTGCACATAATATTAAAGAGGGCGATTCTATTCTTATCTCTCGAGACTTAGGCAGACATGGTGCGACGATACTGGCAGCGCGTGAAGGCATCGAGCTTGTAAGTGACTTGGGAAGTGATTGTGAAACTTTATGGCCAGCAGTTGAAGCATTAGTAGAGGCTAAGTTAAATGTCAAAGCATTTAGAGATGCAACGCGTGGAGGATTGGCTGCAGTTTTAAATGAATGGGCGCAAAGTTCTGAAGTGTGTATAGAAATAAATGAAAACCTACTTCCTATTTGTGATGAGGTGAAGGGTATCTGCGAGATCCTTGGCTTTGATGCGTATGACTTTGCTAATGAAGGGACTTTCATCATTGCAGTCGCTGCTGAGGATGAAGAAAAAGCCTTAGAAGTATTAAAGAGATTTGACTTTTCATCAAATGCTGTTTGTATTGGAACCGTCTCTAGTGAAAGACCAAAAAAAGTTATATTACATTCTCCTTGGGGTAGTCGTCGTTATCTTGAATTGCCCAAAGGTGAGCTCCTTCCAAGGATCTGCTAGTGCATGAATATTCAATTGTTCAAGCACTCTTAGAGCAGTGTGAAGATCACGTTAAGGATAACAATGCGCAGTCAGTTGCAAAACTGGTTGTAAAAATTGGGATAATGAGTGGGGTAGAACCACATCTATTAGAAACGGCTTTTAATACATTTAAAGAACATACAGTATGTGATGGCGCAGAGTTTATCATGAATATCCAGCCACTAACCATTTTATGTAATCAATGCGATACAAGTACGGAACTTAAAGAAATATACTACTGTTGTCCCCATTGTCAAAGTCTTGATGTTAAAGTGACTGATGGCGAAGATATGTACTTGATGCAGCTAGAGTTAGACTAGGACTCCCTCACAGACTTTTAGATTCGCCAATTCTAAAATAAACGCAATTTTTTGAAAGTAGTTTAAAAGAGAAGATTAACAGATAATCTACTAATCTCATTCGACCAAAAACAAAAAAGTAGTGTGTCAACGGCGGAGTTAAATTCAGCAGATTTTTGAACGGTCCCCTTTAGCAAATTAGGTTTTAACTGAATTAGTAATTGTCTAGTTTATGGGGGACATTCCAATATTCCCTAAATAATGTCTGTATGGAATAAACTGATTTGTAACTGTTAGATTATCATCATTAAGATAGAGGTTTTTATTTATCTCTATCATCACAGACTTTACTCTTTTGTCTTTCATATAGTATTTACTAGGGACAAGGCTTCCTGCGTATGGAGTATTCATACCAATATTTTTAGATTTGCAACTATGACTAAAACAGTGCTTTATCTCTTCAATACCTATCTCATCTTTATGAAACTCGTCGTAACCAATACAAACATCGGGAAGTTCTAAGTTTTTATCATGAAACCAGTACCTCTCATTAGAGAAGGTGTGGCAGTCGATGATAATGCACTCGCCAAAAAGCTCTAGTTTTTCCTCTACAAGAGACTGAAGTTTAGCGTGATGTTCGTGGTAGTACTTTGCTATTTTCTCTTTGTTTTTAACAGTCCTCAGAGGCTTTTTCTCCAATATTGCATTTTCATAAAACCATCCTAATCCATGTTTCACCTGCATCGACTCCTGTTCATCATCAAAAAATCGTTCTGGATCCATAAAGAGTCTTGAGTATGGGTTGATAACACTGTCATATTTTTCAGTCAGTTTACCATAAAGCTTGTCGGCTTTAAGATCTGCGTATTGGTATATATTTTGATCGAGTTCATCATCGCTTAGTAGATAGTCTCCTCTAAAGTTACCTGGAATATCCACCCCAGCATGAGGAATATGAATTACAAATTTATTAATCATTCTCTCAATCAAACCGCTACATTGGATTCCACTTCCAATAAGTCCTGCTTCATCAGACAACCAGCCATCTTTCATCGTTACTCTGGCATCATAAACTTCCTGCATTAATTTTGGTACTTTTCTTAGCTTATTTTGTAATTCCTGTTTTGTCTTAAGGTTTATATTAAGCAGGCTATTTAAATTAAGAGGATTAGTTAAAAATACTACTGCTTTTGTATACATAAATAGATTTTCAAAATGAAGTGCTCTTGATAATACCTGCAAGAGTTCATCAAAGCTAGAAATATGTTGTATTCCTACTATTTCTGGGTCATTGAATTTAATAAAGCTGTCAAAAACCTTGCTATCTTTTTTTTCTAACTTTTTGTTACGGGCACCTTTAACTATTTTAATGCTATCTATTTTCTCAAAAACTTTTTTTATCATCTTTATTTCCTCATTCTCTATAACTTATTAAACATTATCTACATTACTTTTTTTAAGATAACAATCTTATCAAAAAAACTTGTTGACTTAATTTATAAAACACTCAATTTTCGCATATAAACTGTGATCTACAGCAATTACTTATAATAAAAATATTAGTTAGGTACAACAATCTGTAGGTTTTGGAGCAGACATTATTAATTAAAAGAAATCATTAACAAAAATGTATGAATTACAAAACATTAAACAAAAGATAGTTTTAAACTATAAGTAACGCATAGAAAACGTACTTTAAGAATATGAGCATTAATACAACAAGTGGATTTGTTTATAGTCATGAGGTAGCAATATAATAAGTGTATTCTTTTGCAATATTATAC
>JADGDM010000033.1 GCA_016744905.1 Sulfurimonadaceae bacterium
TATGAAAGATACTTTACTTGAAACATATACAGAAGCACTTAAATGTGATCCAGTGTCTGCTTTTGGTGGTGTCGTTGCAGTGAATGGTGTGGTTGATGCTGAACTGGCTGAGAAGATGAATGAGATCTTTTTAGAAGTAGTTATCGCGGGTCGTATCACTGCGGAAGCGCAAGAGGTATTTGCTAAGAAAAAACGTCTTAAACTTTTTGAGTATGGCGCGGATAGAATTGTGCTTTCTAATGATGAAAAAAGCTTTAAACATGTTGATGGTGGTTTTGTTTATCAAGACGCTGATGTGGTTGGTGAAAATGAAGTTAGAGATGCAAAGCTTGTCTCTGAGCGCGTAGCAACTGAACAAGAGATGAAAGATGCAGAGATTGCATATAAAGTAGCAAGTTTGACCAAGTCAAACTGTGTAGTTTATGTTAAAAACTCTGCAATGGTAGCCGTTGGTATGGGAATGACTTCTCGTGTTGATGCTTCACAGTGTGCATTGAAAAAAGCAAAAGATATGGGTCTAGATGTAACTGGTGCGGCTTTAGCATCTGAAGCATTTTTCCCATTTCGTGACTCTATTGACGCTGCTGCAGCAGCTGGTGTTAAGACAGTTATTGAACCAGGTGGCTCAATTCGTGATGACGAAGTTATCGCTGCTGCGAATGAGTTTGGTATGTCTCTTTACTTTTCTGAGGTAAGACACTTCCTACACTAAGCTCTTCCGTGATATAATTTTCACTATCTTAAAATAGTGGAAATTATCATGAATTTACCTGTAATCGATTTACCAATCCCCCTCTCTTTAGAACTTCCTTTTTTAATCCATCCAATATTTGTACACTTTGCTATTGTTTTACCTGTGGCTGTTTTACTGATTGAAATTATTAACCTTTTGACTAAACGAAAGGCACTCTCTGTCTCCGCATACATTTTACTTGGTTTAACAATCTTTATCTATTTACTCACATATTTAAGTGGTAAGTCTGATGCCTCAGAGAACTTTGCACTACTAAGTGAAGAGACACAGAACTTGGTTAAAGAACATAGAAACCTGGGTGCTTATTTACTCTATTTTAGTGTTTTCCCGATTATCTTTAAGGTACTGAGTTTGATAAAAAAAAGCGGGATGCTATTTGCCTACTTCCTTGTTTTAGTTCTTTTTATTACTGCTACATTTTTCCAAGGAAAAGATGGTGGTGCTTTAGTATACGACCATGGTGTTAATGTCAGTGCGCTGGAAGTTAAAGATGATCGTATAGAAGAACTTGAAGATGAACTCGAAGAGTTACGTGATTCGATGGAAGAAGTATCTGAAAGCAGTGATGAAGTCACTGTAAATGAGCAAAGAACACCTGTAGAGTTAATCAGTACAACGACACAAGAGCACAATACAACACTTGAAGTAAACAGTACTAAGGTGCTTGAAAACAACGCTTCTTTTATCTTAGACACCAATACTACAATAGAGACCAACACTTCTCATTAAAAGTGTAAAAAGTTAAGAGGTAGTTTATTTTGAATCTCTCTTTTTTCTTTTTTTCTCTACTATTTGTAAGTACTTCACTTTTTAGTGATGAGCTTGTAAGTTATGATTATGAAGCAGATATTTACTACTCTAACCTCTCTATTTTTCTAGACTTAGATCCTTCTCATGAGATAACAAATGCTCAATCAAAAAGTGAATTAGATATATACTCAGAACTCTTTTTAAACACCTTTCATCCCAATATTTTTTTAGCAGAAATGGCTATTCATCCTATGCCAATTTTGGGACTCTATTTTAGACAAAATAATGAAGAGGTATATAACAAAGCCATTATAGATGATTTTAATATTGTTAAGGCAATGACAGCTGGATTTGAAGAGCCCTATTCACTCTCATTCTTTGTGGGTAGAATGATTGTTTTTAATAAAGAGGGTGAAGAGCATATTGGAAAAAATAGAGCATATATGGGCTGGCTTGTAAGTATTGGTGATTACTCTATTAAGGACAATAGTGCGCATTATGATAAGTGGGCAAACATTGAATTTAAGCTAAAAGGAACCCGTGAGCGTAATGATAAAGATCTAGATTGGAGTTTTAGGCTGGGTTCTCAACTTCATGATAATCATGATTTTACAGATACTTTCTATATTGGAGCGAGACGCAGTAGTATAGACTATAAAAAAAGTATATGGTCGTTTATATATAACAGTGCTTTCTCAACGATGTTAGAAGTTAGTGCAGATACTTTTGAGCTTACTGGGGCAGAGATAGCTATAGAAAAAAAGATTCCTCTAAAATACAGTGCAAAAATGGCATTTGGTTTAGAAATAGGATTTCTTTATAACAGTGGAGCAAGATATCGTGGAAGTTTAAAAGATGAGGGGATTAATAATTATCAGCTTATTTTTAGACCGAATTTAAAGTTTTAAATAAAATGCTTTTGATTGTTTTTAAATGAAGATTTCAGTGGCGCGGTGGACGAGACTCGAACTCGCGACCCTCTGCGTGACAGGCAGATATTCTAACCAACTGAACTACCACCGCGTATTTGTACTGAATAAAAATGGTGGGCATTACAAGACTCGAACTTGTGACATCTACCTTGTAAGGGTAGCGCTCTACCAACTGAGCTAAACGCCCATTTTTATATTTTAACACCAATGTTTGGCGACCCCTAAAGGATTTGAACCTCTGTTCCTACCATGAAGTGATAGTGTCCTTGGCCACTAGACGAAAGGGTCAGTGTCAAGATGTATGGCGCGGTGGACGAGACTCGAACTCGCGACCCTCTGCGTGACAGGCAGATATTCTAACCAACTGAACTACCACCGCGTACATATTTAACATTAGTTTTCTAAATGGTGGGCATTACAAGACTCGAACTTGTGACATCTACCTTGTAAGGGTAGCGCTCTACCAACTGAGCTAAACGCCCATTTAAAATTTATGGTGTCCTGTGATGGATTCGAACCATCGGCATCCTCATTAAAAGTGAGATGCTCTACCAGCTGAGCTAACAAGACATTTTCTTTTAAGTTTTTACGCTTAAGAGGCCGGAATTATAGGCAAAACATTCTTTAATGTCAAGTGATTTTCAAAGAAATTAGAAAAAGATTGTTTTATCTAGATTTATAAGCAGTTTTATGGCGTGTTTTACACTCTGCTCTTGTATATAAACACGGTCACCTTTTAGATATAGGACTTCGCTTAGAACTCTTTCACGTGAGCGCGCTGAGATATGCACCGTTCCTACAGGTTTAAGCTCAGTTCCACCACCAGGACCCGCTATGCCACTGATTGAGATTCCATAATCAGCGTAAGAGACATTTAAAACACCCTCACTCATCTCTTCAACTACATCTTTACTGACCGCTCCAAAAGTATCAAGGGTTAGATCTTCTACGGCCAACCAGTTAGACTTTAAAGAATTGGAGTACGTTACCAATGAACCTTCAAACACATTAGAAGCACCACTTTCTTGAGTAAACTTATACGCAAGAAGACCACCGGTACAACTCTCTGCAAAACTGAGTTTGCGCTGCTTCTGGGTCAATTTTTCAATGATATAGGCATAGATATTTGGAGAAGCGATGATCTTATTTGATAGTAGTGTTTTCGTCGAAGCGATAAATTTTTCAATATTTCCAAAACGTTTACTCTCTATTTTGATCTCTATCCATTCCTCTATGATAGGAATATAGGTTAATTTAACCTCATATGTTTTAGAGAGTGATTCAAGGAGTGCTTTTGCTCCATTGATTGTTTCATTGAAGAGTTGTACTGTTGCAGAACGTTCATTTTCTTGAAGGAGCAGGGCTGGAAAATCTTGATTTTCATCCATTTGGATGACATTGATTTGAGATGATTCATATTCTAAAAGATATGAATTGTTTCCAAAAACAGATGTCTGAGAGGGGATGAGCATGTTCTCTTGAAGAATTTGATTGTCCGACGAGATAGTACATAGAAGTTTACCAATAACACTAAAGCTTATTTTTGTAGATATGATAATGAGTTTTTTTTCACTACTAAGTGCTTTTTCTAAGTCTAAAAAAAGTGCATTTTCTGACTCTTTGAAGTAGTTTATTGAGGCAATAGTTCCTACTTTTTTTACAATTTCACGTTCACAATATTGGGCTAAAGAACTGTTATATATAAATTTAGACCCAACAAAAAATAGCTCTGTTTTCACGCTCCACACACCTTTTAGTAATTAATCCTCAGAGTATATCATATTTATATAATTATTATCAGCATTTTTTAATGCCTAAATGGATATAATCCTAAAATTTTAAAAAGCGCAATACCCCTAATATTTGGGCGCGCTAGACATCACTTTACGAGGCAAAAATGGACTATAAAGACACTCTTTTACTACCAAATACATACTTTCCAATGAGAGGAAATCTTCTCAACAATGAACCGAAGCGTTATGCTGCATGGTTTGAAAACGACGTTTATGGACGTATGAAAAAAAATCGCAAAGGTGCGGAGAGCTTTACACTACATGATGGTCCACCGTATGCAAATGGGCATATCCATATCGGGCATGCACTGAACAAACTTTTAAAAGATATTATCGTTAAACAAAATTATTTTAATGGTAAATCAGTGCGTTTGACTCCAGGTTGGGACTGTCATGGCCTCCCTATTGAGCAACAAGTTGAGAAAAAACTCGGTGGAAAAAAGAAAAAAGAATTACTTGAAACTCATGAAGTACGTGCGCTTTGTCGTGCACATGCTAAAAAGTTTGTTGATATTCAAAGAGATGAATTTAAAGCCTTAGGTATCATCGCTGACTGGGAAAAACCTTATGTCACTATGGATTATAAATTTGAAGCAAATATCTTTAGAACACTTTGTGAAGTGGCTAAAGAGGGTCTTCTTATTGAGCGTTCAAAACCAGTTTATTGGTCATGGGCTGAACGTACCGCTCTGGCAGAAGCAGAAGTAGAATATGAAGATAAAGAGTCTCACTCTATCTACGTTGCTTTTGAGTTAAGTGATGAAGCCAAAGCAAGTCTAAGCATTAAACAAAATGCTGCATTGGTTATCTGGACTACGACACCATGGACACTTCCTGCAAATACAGGTATCTCTCTTAATCCTGAAGAAGAGTATGTCCTCTCTGAAGATGGTTATATCGTTGCAAAAAAACTTTACAATCAACTTGTCGAAGAGGAAATTATTAAAGGTAAGGTAACTCAAGAGTTTAAAGCTACTGCCTTTGATAATCTTCAAGCGATCAATCCACTAAACCAAAGAAACTCACATATCGTTTTAGGCGAGCATGTTCTAATGGAAAGTGGTACAGGTGCAGTGCATACAGCTCCAGGTCATGGTGAAGATGATTACCGTATTGGTTTAAAATACAAACTTAATGTGATTATGCCTGTTGATGAGACAGGATGTTTTGATCATACTGTGGTTAAAGAAAAACTGCTTCCAACACCTGAAAATTTTGTCGGTAAACATATCTTTAAATGTAATGATGAAATTTTAGAGCTTTTAGGAGAAACCCTTCTTAAAAGTACAAAATTTACACACTCGTACCCACACTGTTGGCGTTCACATACACCGCTTATCTTTCGTGCAACCCGTCAGTGGTTTATCTCGGTTGATGATAAACCAATGAGTTCAGATAAAACACTACGTGAAATTGCAGAGCAAGGTGTTGAGGAGACTACATTTTATCCAGAAGGTGGTCGTAAACGTCTGAGTTCTATGGTTTCAAATAGACCTGATTGGTGTATCTCTCGTCAACGTGACTGGGGAGTGCCTATCGCATTTTTTAGAGTAAAAGCAACAGGTGAAGTAATTTTTGATGAAAAGGTTCTTAACTACGTAGCGATGATCTTTGATATGCAAGGCTCAGATACTTGGTACTCAATGAGCATCCAAGATCTTCTTTATCCAGGCTCAGGTTATAAAGCAGAAGAGTTAGAAAAAGTAAGTGATATCTTAGATGTATGGTTTGATTCAGGTTCTACATGGAATGCGGTTCTTAAATCTCGTAACTATGACGCAGGTGAATATCAAGCAGATCTTTATGTAGAAGGTTCAGATCAACATCGTGGTTGGTTCCAAAGTTCACTTTTCTTATCTGCCGCAGTCAATCAAAAAGCGCCGTACAAAGGTGTTGTGACTCACGGTTTTACCATGGATGGTAAAGGTGAAAAGATGTCTAAGTCTAAAGGAAATGTACTCTCTCCTGATAAGGTGATTAAGCAGTATGGTTCTGAGATTTTACGTCTATGGGTAGCGTCAACAGATTATCAAAATGATCAAAAAATCTCTGATGATATCTTAAAGCAGATTTCCGAACAGTATAGAAAATTACGTAATACATTTAGAATTATGTTGGCAAATATTAATGACTTAGATACGCTTATGGCCTATGAGGATCTTGGAAGTTTAGATCAGTGGATTGTTTCTAAAGCTCAGATGGTATTTGATTCTGTTCATGCTGAATTTGCACAGTACAATTTTGTCCAAGGGATGAGTCTTTTAAATAACTTTATTGTTAATGAATTAAGCGGCATATATGTTGATGTAACTAAAGATAGCCTCTATTGTGATGATAAAAATGATGCACACCGCAGAGCATCTCAGAGCGCGCTGGCAATGATGGTAAAACCTATGTTGCTTCTAATTGCACCTATCTTGACACATACCGCTGATGAAATTGTTGAAAACTTACCCGAACTTCTTAAGGGCGATGCAAAAGATATTTTTGATATGACTTATGAGCCACTGCGTGTTGGTATTGTAGAGTTTAATGAAAAATATATGCGTGAAGCACGTGATAAATTTTCAGAAATAGTGGACGGACTTAAAAAAGAGAAACGTATTAAAGCGACATTAGAACTTACCATTACAACATCTTCTAAAGTTGTTAACACTCTTGATTCAGTTGAAGCTGAAGATTGGTTTGTTGTCTCTGGTATCAGTGATGTTGAATCAGGTGAAGTGGCTGGAAGTTTTGAAGTTGAGGGTGATAAGTTTACTATTAACTTTGCTTCAAAAGAAAAATGTCCACGTTGTTGGAAATATAATGCACCACAAGAAGATACTACTTGTACACGTTGTGCTAAAGTGATTGGCTAAGATGGACTTTTCACAGCCAGTAGAGATAAGTTTTGTGGCACTGAGTGTGGGTGTTATATTTCTTATTATTGCTGTGGGTATCGGCTTGGTTTATAGAGCAAAAAAGAAAATGACTAAGATAGAGGATAATTAATGATTACACTTAAAGAAGCATTAGCACTATCAAAAGAGGAGCTCGAAGCGTTTAAAGATGCGCTAAAAACTCAAATCGAAGCAAATAAAGAGCTTAACGGTTATATTGATGTGAACAGTGTAGGTGAGGGCGTTCCTATCGCTATCAAGGATAATATCCAAGTTGATGGTTGGGCTGTGACGGCTGCATCAAATATTCTTCAAGGATATGTATCTCCTTATAATGCAACGGTAATTGATAAAATGAAAGCTGCTGGATTAAGTCCTTTGGGTCGTACCAATATGGATGAATTTGCAATGGGGTCAACAACTGAAAGTAGTTTTTACGGTAAGACTTTAAATCCTCATAACGCTGAGTATGTTCCTGGTGGAAGCTCAGGTGGATCAGCCGCTGTTGTTGGTGCTGGTTTGGCTATTGCTGCATTAGGAAGTGATACAGGTGGATCAATTCGTCAACCTGCGGCTTACTGTGGTGTAGTTGGAATGAAACCTACTTATGGTCGTGTATCTCGTTATGGTTTAGGCGCGTACGCTTCTTCACTAGATCAGATCGGTCCAATTACGCAAAATGTCGAAGATGCAGCAATTTTGTATGATATCTTATCAGGGCATGATGAAAAAGATTCTACGAGTTCAACGCTAGAGTGTTTAAGTGTGGCTGATAAGTTAGATAAAAGCCGTAAGCTTAAAATTGCAGTGATTCAAGGTCACACTGACGAAGCCTCTGACGCAATTAAATCAGCATACACCAAAGCGATAGATGCACTTAAATCTGCAGGACATGAAGTTGTAGAACGTGAACTTCTTGATGGCAAGTATGATATTTCTGCTTACTATGTAACGGCTACGGCTGAAGCAACAACCAACCTAGCGCGCTACGATGGCATTCGTTATGGTAACCGTGTTGAGGGCAAAAACCTGAGTGATACGTATATTCAAACACGCTCCAATGGTTTTGGTGATGAGGTGAAACGTCGTATTTTATTAGGTAACTTTGTTTTATCAAGTGGTTACTATGATGCGTACTATGTTAAAGCACAAAAAGTACGTTCACTTATTAAAGCAGAATATGAAAAAATCTTTGAAGAAGTAGACTTGGTTTTAAGTCCAGTTGCTCCAGATACTGCGCCAAAATTTGGTGAGATGAGTGATCCAATGAAAATGTATCTTAGTGATATTTACACCATCTCTGTGAACTTAGCAGGACTACCTGCAATCTCACTACCAATAGAAAATGCAGCGAGTAATGGTATGCCCGTAGGTTTACAATTAATCGCTGCACCATTTAACGAACAGACACTCTTTGATGGCGCGCTAAGCCTAGAGTCAACAATCAATTATACAAAAGGAAATTAAGATGAAAATACGTCAACGTGCACTAACATTTGAAGATGTTTTATTAGTACCTCAATACTCAGAAGTTTTACCAAAAGAGGTAAGTTTAGAATCAATGTTAACCCGTAACATTTCACTTAAAATCCCTATGGTATCTGCGGCGATGGATACAGTAACTGAATACCGTGCAGCTATTGCCATGGCACGTTTAGGTGGTATCGGTATTATTCATAAAAATATGGATATTGAGACACAATGTAAACAGATTACTAAGGTTAAAAAAAGTGAGAGTGGGATTATTATTGATCCTATCTTTGTTCACCCAGATGCTACTTTGGCAGACGCTGAAAAATTGATGAGTGAATTTAAAATTTCAGGTGTTCCTGTGGTTGATGGTCACAATAAACTGCTAGGTATTTTAACCAATCGTGATATGCACTTTGAAAAAGATTTGAGCAAGCGCGCTGATGAAGTGATGACTAAGATGCCATTGATTACTGAAAATCCAGGAATTTCATTGGATAAAGCTGCCGATATTATGCACAAAAATAAAATCGAAAAATTACCTATTATTGATGAAGAAGGCTTTTTAAAAGGGCTTATTACGATTAAAGATGTCAAAAAGCGTATCGAATATCCGAATTCTAATAAAGATGACTTTGGTCGTCTACGCGTTGGTGCGGCTATCGGTGTTGGTCAACTGGATCGTGCACGCTCTTTAGTTCAAGCAGGTTGTGACGTTTTAGTTTTAGACTCTGCGCATGGTCACTCAAAAGGGATCATGGATACTATCAAAAATATTAAAGCTGAGCTTACTATTGATATTATCGCTGGTAATGTAGCGACGCCTGAAGCAGTGGAAGCCTTAGCTGAAGCTGGAGCAGACGCAGTAAAAGTTGGTATCGGACCAGGTTCTATATGTACTACACGTATTGTTGCAGGTGTGGGTGTTCCTCAGATCTCTGCGATTGATACTTGTGCTCAAGCGGGTCGTAAATTAGGTATCCCAATCATCGCTGATGGTGGTATTAAATACTCTGGTGATATTTCAAAAGCTTTGGCTGTTGGTGCTTCATGTATTATGGCTGGTTCACTTCTAGCGGGAACTGAAGAGTCACCGGGTGAGACTATTATGTATCAAGGACGTCAATACAAATCATACCGTGGTATGGGCAGTATCGGTGCAATGCAAAAAGGGTCAACAGATCGTTACTTCCAAGAAGGAACAGCGGCAGATAAACTGGTTCCTGAGGGAATTGAAGGACGTGTTCCATTTCGTGGCTCAATCGCTGGAATTGTTCATCAAATGATGGGTGGTCTTCGTGCTTCTATGGGGTACTGTGGATCAAAAGACATCCCAACATACTGGGAAAAAGCTGAGTTTGTTGAGATTACAAGCGCAGGTCTTAAAGAGTCACACGTTCATGACGTTATTATCACTCAAGAAGCGCCAAACTATCATGTTTAGTCGTAAGATGAGCAAAAGCCCATCTTCCTTTCGCTAGCCGCTATGGCACTAAAGCTAGCCTCTCTCGAGGCAGAGGTTACTTCATGAAAAACAATATCCGCTACGCTGGATTTTGGGTACGCTTTATGGCGTCCCTTGCTGACACTTTCCTCTTAGCCCTTCCTCTTGCTGTACTTATCTACTTCCTCAGTGATGGGGCGTGGTTTGACTTTGCGCAGTATCAAGAAAATATGAAAGCGGCTATGAGTTTAAATGCGCAAGCGGCACTTAGCAACCCTCCAAAAACCTCACTGACATGGGAAGTTATTTTTGAAATTTCAGTCCTACTACTCAGCGCACTGTTCTGGCGACGTTTTAAAGGGGCAACACCGGGTAAAAAACTCTTCGGCATCAAAGTAGTCGATGCAAAGTCTTTTGAGACGATAGACAACAAACAAGCCATTACACGGTCTCTTGGTTATTTTGTTTCGACATTTACATTGTTGATTGGTTTTTTTATGATTGGATGGAGAAAAGACAAACGTGGATTGCATGATCTTTTGGCATCAAGTGTGGTGATATATGTATAAGACTATTTTTGTTTTAATAATGATTAATTATCTTCTCTTAGGCTGTGCAGGAAAAGAGAACTTTTATGAAGATACCTATAATGATGCTGATAATTATCAACATTTTGATGATGAACGCCGCAAAGGAAATGCCAATGTCTATCAGGCACCTTCTTCAGAACCTCCCACTAAAAATAAAATGTCTTATGATGAGTACCAAAAAAACTATTAGAAATGAAGTTTAAATACTCTAAAACTATTTTCCATTCTTCTCATAATAACGCTGATGATACTCTTCTGCTCTATAAAATTTCTCCGCATTAACGATGGTCGTTTTCACCTTGTAATCATATAAATTAAGTATGAGTAACTCTTTTAAAAACCCTTCTGCAATAACTTTTTGCTCAGGCGTATGATAAAAAATTGATGAGCGGTATTTATATTTAGTACCGGGAATAGTCGAGGGGTTGTGGAGTTCAAAAAAACACTTTAAGAGTTTATGATAAGGCAGTTTATGCTGATCATAAGTAATTTGTACGACTTCAGCGTGACCTGTAGTATCGGTCAGCACGTCTTCATATTCAGGATTTTTTAGCCGTCCACCCATATAACCCACGACAGTATCGATGACACCGACACATTTTAAAAAGTCTTCTTCAACACCCCAGAAACAACCAGCAGCAAAGGTGGCTTTTTTTATACACATTTTTTGACCTTATTCTAAACTATTAAGAGAAGTATAACCACTAGGTTAAGTGATTTTCGATAAAATAACAAAAAATATTCAAGGATATAGCATGAAATTTTCAACAAAAGCGACCCATGCAGGTTATGAGAAAGATACTCAAGGGACAATGGCGGTTCCACTTTACATGACAACAGCATATGAATTTCGTGATGTTGAACATGCTGCAAATCTTTTTGCACTTAAAGAACTTGGAAATATTTATACACGTCTGAATAATCCTACAACAGATGTTTTTGAAAAACGTTTTGCAGAACTTGAAGGTGGAGAAGCAGCCATTGCCACTTCAAGTGGAATGTCAGCTATCTTCTATGCGATTGCCAATGCCGCTGAAGCAGGAGACAACATCATCTGTGCGTCTCAACTTTATGGGGGGACATTAACTCAAACAGCACATACACTTAAACGTTTTGGTATTGAAGCACGATTTTTTGATGTACATAAACCAGAGTCTATTGAAGCTTTGGTTGATGATAAAACAAAGATTATCTTTTTTGAATCACTCACCAACCCCAGTATCGACGTGGCAGATATTTCTGCTATTACTGAAATCGCAAACAGACACGATATCTTAACCGTAGTAGACAACACCGTAGCAACTCCAGCACTTTGTCGTCCGTTTGAGCATGGCGTTGATATCTCTGTTCATAGTGCTAGTAAATACACCACGGGTCAAGGTTTGGCTATTGGTGGAATTATGGTTGAACGTAAGGGTCTGCTAGAAAAAATCAAAGGCAACCCTCGATACGCACACTTTAATGAGCCAGATGCTTCATATCATGGTCTAGTCTATGTAGATGTTCCTCTACCGATCTACTCACTGCGTGCCAGACTTTCACTGCTTCGTGATTTAGGTGCGGTTGTCTCTCCATTTAATTCATGGTTATTTATTCAAGGTATTGAAACATTGAACTTACGCATGAAAGAGCACTCTCGTAGTGCGCTGGCATTGGCAGAGTTTTTAGAGTCACATAAAAGTGTTCAGAAAGTTAATTATCCAGGATTAAAATCAAATGCAAACTACGCCATGGCGCAGAAGTATTTTGATAAGGGTCAAAGCAGTGGACTATTGAGTTTTGAAGTGGAGAGTTTTGAACAGGCTGTGAAAATTGTTGACGCTACAAAACTTTACTCTTTAGTAGTAAATATAGGTGATTCTAAATCAATCATCACCCATCCTGCATCAACGACACATCAACAACTTAATGATGCAGAGTTAAATGCTTGTGGTGTTCCTGCAAACTTAATTCGTATCAGTGTTGGATTAGAAGATGTTGAAGACCTTATTGCAGATATTACTCAGGCGCTTGAAGCGTAAAGAGAATCATGGCAGACTTAAACCTTCAAACACACGTAGCCCACTTTACCAATCCTCTCTATTTAGAGAGCGGACGAATTATCGAGCCTTATGATATTATTTATGAAACCTATGGTGTCATGAATGAAGACAAAAGTAATGTTATTGTTGTTGCCCATGCCTTGACGGGTTCTCACCACGCAGCGGGTACTTATGAAGATGAGAGTAAACCCGGCTGGTGGGATGGCTTGATTGGTTCAAGTAAGGCGATAGATACAGATAAGTTTTTTGTTATCTGTACGAATGTCATTGGCAGTTGTTTTGGCTCAACAGGGCCGATGTCTTTACAAAGAGGCAGTAGCGAACACTATCGTTACAAATTCCCAGTTGTTACCATCAAAGATATGGTGAAAGCACAACGTATTTTATTTGATCAATTGGGTATCCATAAGGTTCACGCTATTGTTGGTGGTTCTATGGGTGGGATGCAAGCCTTACAGTTTGCGGTTCACTACCCAAACTTTGCTAAGAAAATTGTCTCTTTAGCGAGTACATATGCCACACAACCTTGGGCGATTGCTTTTAATAAAGTAGCGCAAGAATCCATTTTAAATGATGCAGAGTTTAAACATGGGTATTATAAAAGTGAAGATTTAAGTGAAAATGGTCTAAACGGTATGGCTGTTGGTCGTATGGCAGGGCATATTAGTTTTCTTTCTCATGAATCAATGAATAGAAAATTTGGACGAGAGTATAAACGTGATGATGGGCTTTATGAACTTTTTGGAAAGTTTCAAGTTGAATCATACCTAGAGTATAATGGTAAAAACTTCACAAAATGGTTTGATCCACTTGCTTATCTTTATATCACCAAGGCGATAAATATTTATGATTTATCGCGTGGATTTGATTCACTCGATGAGGCACTGGCGCGCTTGAAGTCTGAACTTTATCTGGTCAGTTTTAGTGGAGATCTGCTTTTTCAACCACAAGAGATGCAAGTTCTAAAAGACAGACTTGATGAGCAGGCGTATATGGCGTGTGATTATCTTGAAGTTGAGAGTGATTATGGGCATGATGCCTTTTTAGTTGAGTTAGAAAAATTTGATACCTATATAAGGAGTGCACTTGAAGAGTGATAATTTTGAGAGTAAGTTAGAGAGTGCGAAAGTAACCTTAGATAAATTAATGAATCCAGAGATTACATTAGAAGAGTCAATGACTGCGTATAAAGATGGAATGAAAGAGCTAAATGATGCTCAAAAACTTCTTGAAAAAGCACAAGAGAGTATGGCAAAAATAGCAGGTAAAAGTTAAGCTATGAAAGTCGGCATTGTTCAACTCCCGTCTATTGGTATGAGTAGTACAAAGTTCTATAAATTTGTGCGTATTGCCCAAAAAAAAGGGGTGCGTGTTCTTCTTCTTGGAGAGTATATTTTGAGCCCTTTTTTTAAAGAGCTACAAAGTATGCCCCTGTCTATGATAAAAGAGCAAAGTGATCATCAACTTAAGATGATTAAAGAACTCTCTCGTACATACTCCATGACCATGGTGGCTCCACTGATTGTGGTTAAAAAGAAAAAAGTGTATAAAACTGTGGTTAAGGTTTCTCCAAATTCTACGCAATATTATGATCAGCAGGTTTTAATTAACTATCCACACTGGAATGAAGAGAAGTTTTTTGATAATGAAATAAAAGCTTTACAGTCTCCTCTCATATTTAAAATTGATGAGGTGAAGTTCGCTGTTTTGAGCGGTTTTGAACTGCACTTTGATGAACTGTTTTCCCATATCAGTGCTAAAAGAGTTGATGCAGTCTTGGTTCCAAGTGTGTCTACCTTTGAGTCACGTAAACGCTGGAAAGAGTTGGCAAAAACACGAGCTTTTACACACTCAACCTATATCTTGCGCGCTAATCGCATAGGGGAATATGTAGAGAAAAAAGATATAGTGTGGAACTTTTATGGAGACTCTTTTGCGATTAACCCTTATGGTGAAGTTGAAGAAGACCTTTTAGACTCAGAAGAGTTGATGATCGTGGAGATAGATAAAAAAGAGACCAAAGGTGCCCGTCGTCTTTGGGGGTTTAGTGAAGCAATAAATAGGAGAAAAGATGTATAAACGTAGAGACAGCGCGCTGGTAAATTATACTGAGCGAAATATAGTTCCTTTTGTTTTTAGATTCTCAGATCAACCCATGCTTTTTAGAGAGTTGATGGAAGCTAATCGTGCCTATGTTCAAGGACATAATTTAGAAAATTCAGTCAGTGGTTTTAGACTGAGTATTTCAAGAACCTACCTTGTATTTGGTATTGCTTGGAACCTTGTTATTGCTTTTGCATCACTTCTTTTTCACTTTATATTAATCAAACTAGATTGCCATTTTTTGATTGTTTTATCGGTTGTTTTTACTATCTTATTTTTCTCTTCATTTGCCATGTTTAAATCAATTTTACTGGAACTGGTCACCAAGCGGATGATTAAAAAAGGGTGGGCACTTCACTTTCCACATTTTGATTTTGATAAACATCATGGTGAAGTTTCTAAGTACTATTCTCAGTCTATTGAAGAGGATATAAAACCTAAAGAGTTACAACTCTATATCATCAATAAACTTGTTGCTTAATGCAAAAATTACTTCTACTCTTTCTCTTCTTTTTTTCTTCTGCTTTTGCAGGAGAAATTACCATTGCCGTTGCGGCTAATGTCAGCTATGCGATAAAATCATTAACCAAAGAATTTAATAAAGATTATCCTGATACAAAAGTACGGGTCATCTTAGGTAGCAGTGGTAAGCTTACTGCTCAAGTCAGCCATGGTGCCCCTTATCAGCTTTTTATGTCAGCCGATATGAAGTATCCAGAAGCTTTGTATAAGGACTCTATAGCAATAACGAAACCTCGTATTTATGCGCGAGGAAGCTTGGCTTACATCAGTGCTAAAAAACGAGATTTCTCTCTGGGAATGAAACTTCTTCAAAATGATAATATTAGAAAAATAGCAGTAGCAAATCCACATACGGCACCTTATGGCATAGCGGCTGCACAAGCGATGAAACACAGCGGTGTTTATCAGAGTCTTAAACCAAAGTTCGTTTACGGAGAATCTATCTCTCAAACGCTCTCTTACGCTATTAGTGCGACGGATATTGGTTTGATTGCTAAGTCATCATTTTACAGTCCAAAACTGGCGCAATATAAAAAAGGGGTGCATTGGGCAGAAGTCGATCCAAGTCTCTATACCCCGATTAATCAAGGTATTGTCATTTTAAAAGAGGGTCACAACAATCAAGAAGTAACTGACTTTTATCAATTTATGTTAAGTCCTAAAGCGCATAAGGTTCTTAGTGATTTTGGATATTTAATTCCATGAGTACAATCCTCGCTACTGTCTCACATATTGAGAGTTGTGAAAGTCTCCATATTGTGAAGTTCGATTTCCATGGAGAGACTCTCTCTATGATGAGCTTAGACTTGAACAAAAATGTAAAAATTGGTGCCCATGTGAAGTTGGTTATTAAACCTACACACACCGCTATTGCTAAAGATTTAAGTGGTGAGATGAGTTACTCCAATCAACTGAACTCTCAAATAGTCTCCATTGATAATGGACAACTTTTAAGCAGTATAAAACTGAGCTATTTTGATGCCATATTAGAATCAATTATTACACTTTCATCATCAAAGAGAATGCATTTATCTGTTGGAGATAAGGTGTGTGTCCTTATCAAAGCTAATGAGCTTTCAATAGGTGAGATACTTGATGATTGAGACTATACTTGCCTTAGACTTTGAGCCTTTCCTGCTCTCTTTTAAATTGGCATTCTTAACCACTTTAATACTTTTTATATTGAGTGTTCCTCTCGCTTGGTATCTCTCTCAAACACGTTCAAAAATAAAACCATTTTTAGAAGCATTAACCGCACTTCCTATTGTTTTACCACCATCAGTTTTAGGTTTTTACATCTTAGTAGCACTCTCTCAAAACTCACCAATAGGTGCATTTTTTGAAGAGACCTTTGGGATACGACTGGTTTTTAATTTTACAGGCTTGGTCGTGGCAAGCTGTTTTTATAGTCTCCCTTTTATGGTTCAACCTCTGCAAAGTGGTTTTGAAAGTATCAATAAAAACATGTTAGAAGCGAGTTATATCAGTGGTAAAAGTCAGTTTGAGACTATCATTAAAGTTGCACTTCCAAATATTAAACCTGCCTTATTAACTGCGCTCATTGTGACCTTTGCGCACACGGTAGGTGAGTTTGGTGTTGTTTTGATGGTTGGTGGAAGTATCCCTGGTGAGACGAAAGTCGCTTCGGTGGCGATTTATGAAATGGTAGAAATGCTGGACTACAGTTCGGCACATATTTATAGTGCCATTATGGTTTTGATGAGCTTTTTGGTACTGCTTAGTGTCTATATTTTTAATCATAAACATAAAACTAAAGTTGGTGGACTTCACTCATGATCAAACTTGATATTCATAAAAAACTTTCCGGTGCCAATGGTGAGATGGAACTCAATGTTCAACTCAACATCAAAGAGGGTGAATTTTTAGCACTCAGTGGAAAAAGTGGAAGCGGTAAAACTACCTTGCTCCGTATCTTAGCCGGTCTTGAAGAAGCAGAGGGAAGCATCAAAATAGGTGAGGAAATATGGCTGGATAAAACAACTTTTTTGTCGCCTCAAAAACGTCGTATAGGTTTTGTTTTTCAAGACTATGCACTCTTCCCCAATATGACTGTTTTAGACAATCTTCTTTACGTGGTAAAAGATAAAATCTTAGCGCGCAAGCTTTTAGATATTACTGAGCTCAGCGCGCTAGAAAATAGACTGCCAAACACACTCAGTGGTGGTCAAAAACAGCGTGTGAGTTTGTGCCGCGCGATGATGCGTCAACCCAAACTTCTACTTCTTGATGAGCCACTCAGCGCGCTGGATCCGAGCATGAGAACAAAGCTTCAACATGAGATACTCACCCTACACAAAGAATTTGGAACCACAACCATTATGGTAAGCCATGACCCGAGTGAGATTTACAGACTCAGCTCTAGAGTTGTTGTTTTAGATCAGGGTGAAATTATCAATGACGGTTTGTGCAAAGATGTATTACTTAAGACTTCAGGCTCTTCCAAATTTTCTTTTGAAGGTGAACTTTTGGAGATTGTAAAAGTGGATGTTATCTATATCGCTATTGTCTCTATTGGACAGCAGTTGGTTGAGATTGTAGTGAGTTCACAAGAGGCAGAAAATTTAAAAGTGGGTGATATGGTGAATGTCAGTACTAAGGCATTTACTCCTAATATCTCTTCTTAAGTTCTGTATAGTCCACCTTCGCATTATGACGTCGATCTAGTGGGATTTTATTCAAGTGGATGATTTTATCCACCCCTTCAAACTGTAACTCAAGCGCGCTGGACTCTGTATATAAAATGACTTGATTGTCTTTTTCTATCAACGCAGCCATCTTGTCTGTTTTTTCTCTCATGGCCACTTCGATGCTAAAAGGGTGGAGCGTCAGACCGTTTTTATAAATTACAGCGCTTTTACGTCCCAGCAACCATAAGTTATCATCTTCATCCATCTTTGCGATGTCTCCTGTTTTATGCCAGATGGTGCCACCAATGTCCAGTTTATTCTCTTTATCCCCGATATGTTTATAATAACTCTGCACCACATGACTACCACTAACAATAATCTCTCCATCTTCTAAAAAATCAAGGGCAATTTTATCAACAACTTTCCCAACAAATAGACCCTCTCCACTAAGCATCTTCTTTTTGATAGTTGATGTTAACATCTCATAGTCATAGTGACTGATGGGTTCAGCTTCGGTTGAGCCATAAAGTACATGAAGCGCAGTGTCTGGAAATTTCTCATGCAGTCTCTCTAGTAAAGAGGGCATTACTGGCGCGCCACCCATGTAAAAAGATTTGGGGTTGAGAGTGAGTTTTTGATTGCCTTGTATTAGACGTTCAAACAGTGCAGGAGAAGCACCAATACGTATGGTTTTATAGTGATTGATACTCTCCATCAGTTTATCAGGATCTATTTTCTTAGGGTGTTGAAGGGTGATATCGGCGATAACACTGGACATGCCACACAAAAGATTGGCAAGTAAAAAGATGGGTAGGCCTGTAAGATCCACCTCTTTCTCTTTAAGTTCGATGTGTGGTTTTAAAACATCATACTGCGTGAGTAAAAAGTCATGTGTACGTACAATGGCTTTGGGTACCCCTGTTGAACCACTGGTAAAACTCATTAAAGCAGCGATTGAATTATCTATCTCTTGTGTTTCATAGCGCGCTGGGTTTTTGGTGTTGATGCATGTATAAAAAGGGACTTTAGTACTGGTGATGGTCAGTGGAATTTTAAACAGTGATCTAAATTTGAACTTTAAAAGTAGGGCTTTGGGTGAACAGATGAGTGCTTTTGGCTCTGCTATCTGACAGGCGTGATTGACAAAAGAGGCACTTTGTGAGGGATCAACAAACACTGCGGTGGCACCTATTTTAAACAAAGAAATAAGGCTGACGTACAGGGTGTAACTCATCGGGACTAAAAGAAGAACCTTGTCGTGTTCTTGGATACCTAAGTCAAAGAGTTGGGCACTGAAACCATCAACATCATTTTGAAGTTGTTTGTAGGAGTTTTCACTTTGTGCTTTTTCATCATAGATGGCGATGAGTTCAGGATGTTTTTTTACAACCGCACTAAAACTTTGGTAAAGACTCACTTCTCACTCCATTTATACAGTGCGTAACGTCTAAAAATGGTGGCATTTTTATTGGCCGTTTTAGCGGAATGGTTGTCTTCATGCATCAGCGCGTAGATAAGATGGGTACAACCAAGACTCAGTGCAAACTTGGCCATATTATCAAGGATAACCAAACCAGTGCCTGCACTTGCCTTAAGTGGTTTAAACGCAATCGTTTTAAGAATAAGGTTTTGATTGTCAATGAGTGCAAACATATAACCGATAAGTTCATCATCTAAAAAAACCAACTGTGCCAACTGCGCAGGAATAATTTTTTGATAAGGCATATAAAGTGCTAAAAATTCTTCTTCACTGATATCACTGTAGTAAGGGTTCTCTTTAAAGGCCTCACAACTTAAGGTATAGAGACTTTTTAACTCATGCTCAAAGTTATCTAGGTCAATGTTCCGTATCTCGATACCGTGTTCATGTAGGCGCTTTTTAACGCGCTCCATTCGTGAGTCTTTTGCGCTGTGCAGTTCAACGATACTTGAGTAGTATCCCTCATCTATTTTAAAATTGTGCTTCTCAAAAACCTCTGGATAAAAAGTAGGATTGGTAGGTTCTAATAAAAACGGCTCTCGTCCATCACTGTAAGTCACCACACGGTATTTTTTCCACGTAGAGCCATTGATGGGGCCGATGAGTTCATGGTGAGACTTTTTCAACACCTTGAGTAAAGACTCCAGCGCGCTGGCATCTTTTGCAAAGAGATCACCAAAATAATTTTTCTCATAAAGTTGACACGAAGAGAGCAACTCTTTTTTATATCTAAGCTCGACGCTCTCTTTGTGTTTATAAATTTTAAAAGTGTGAAAATATCTAAAAATAAGTGCCAGTAAAATAAGTGTAACACTGCTAAAGATGAGCAGTGTTAAAGTCTCACTAGATTCAAAATATTTAAAAATTAAAAGAGAAAAAAGAGGGATAAGAAGGTTGTCTATTCCTCGGGTACTGATGAGTTCAATGAGTGTTAAGGCCAAAGAAAGTGTGAGTGCAAAAAAGAGGTTCTGCGTAAAAAGAAGTGCCAAGATAAAAGTGGTGAGTAAAAAGCTAAAACTCCCCTCTAAACTTTTGTTGTTTCCTCTAAAAGAGATGAGATATTTTCCATAACGGATACCAAACAGTGAGGCAAAGGCATCGGCAAAGGTAAGAATAAAAATCGTTAAAATATAGATACTCAAATTTGGTGCAAAATTAAAGGTCAGTGCTACGGCTAAGGTGTAGTAAACTTCCCCATAACTACGCCGCTCGATGCGGTAGAGTGCGTCACCTAAAGAGGCATGGATATTTTTGTAGTGACGTATGCTGTAAAAAAGAGTCAGTGAGAGTAGAGCAAGTGCCCAGACCGTGACCTTATGCTCAAAGATAAATGGAAAAAGTGCCACGGTGAGTCCCATTAAGATGTGGACTGCTTTACGAGAGTTCTCTGCGCTGAGCTGAAACATTTTAGCGGCTTTATGGGTGAGAAAAAGTAAGATAATAAGCAGACTAAAGACAGTAAAGAGAGCTAAAACATCAAACATTATAAAACCTCTTCAATAATAAAATCTCGGTAAAAAAATGTCTGATCTCTAGCATAGAGTTTTTCTGCCTTTTTTTTAAGTGGAGACAGTTTTTTTGCCAAACTTTCAGGCCTAGAGCGTTTGACCATCATGTTCCAATAGACCAGACGTGCGTTTTTATTGGCGCGCTCAAGTAAGGTTTGAAGGAGTCTCTCATACGCTTGTGGGGACATATATTCAAAAATATCACTGAGGTTAAATCCATCAAAGTTTTCACTATGAGTTTGAAGATACTCTTCGATACTTTGATGATGCCACTGTAACTTGTGAAGATTGTTTTTAATCATCTCAAAGTTCTCTTCTCTCAAATACAGTGGAAGATGTTTGTCAAAATTGCCTTTTAGAATGTAGTGAAGGTAAGGATTTTTAGCAGGTTCAAGTGTGGTGAGAGCGTATTTGGTATGTGCCAGTATAACCTCAGAGATACTTCCCTCAACATAGTTAAAAAATGCCTTGTCTCGTCCTTTGTATCCCATAAATGTTTTAGAGAAAAAGAGTTTGAACATCACTCTCCATTTCCAGCTGTTCCATGTTTTTTGATAAAAACTCTGGCGCGCTACTAAGTCACGAGGTGTTAGCAGTTGCGTTATAGTTTTTTCTGAGTGTATCCATGGCATCACCTTGGTACGAAACATCTTAAAATAGTTTTCAAATTTTCCGCTGTGATTCACACCGGCTTTGATGAGAGCAACATTATTATCAAAGTAGTTTTGACACTCCGGACTAAGGCTTAGGCTTTGATAATAGGCAAGACGTTTGCTACTCTCTTTCACGCCTAAAAATTCTAAAACTTCGCTGTAGCTCAGTGTCTTAAAAGCAGCCACCTTTAACTCTAAAAGAAAAAGTTGTGTCTGGTTTAGATCGAGGGCAACAACCGCTTTTGGATTTTTAGACAGTAGTGCCAGCGCGTTATCTCCTGCAGAAGCGATACTGAGATAGGTTCCCTCTTCTTTGATGTCCAGCGCGCTGGTTAAGACATCCGCGTCTTCCCAGACTTGGGCATAGCGTATGGCGTCAAAAGAGGCATGTTCGAGTATCTCAGACATTCAGTTCACTTGGGATGATTTTATGTATCTCTCCAGTTGAACCATTCATCGTGACTAAGTCCCCAGTTTGTAGTGACTCTAAAAGATTGTCGATGCCTACAATGGCGGGGATATTCATCTCACGCGCTACGATGGCAGAATGTGAGAGCATAGACCCTCGCTCGACCAATATTCCAGCTGAGGCAGGAAAGAGCATGATCCATCCGGGATCGGTCTGTTTGGCGACTAAGATCTCTCCCTCTTTGATAAGCGCGTCTTCAGGATTTTCAATAACGCGCACTTTAGCAGTCAATGTTCCCGCGCAACATCCAAAACCATAAAGTGTATTGGCATCGGCGCTCGTTTTTTTAGTTTTTAGGTGGGCACTTTTAAAGGTGTTGTTGTAGTTAACCGCGCCATACGTGTGACAACGTGCTGAGATCTCCTCTTTTTTATACGCCTCAAATTCGCCATGGCGTAAGGTGATAAGTGCTTGCAGATTTTGTGTGGAGCTGGTTCCTTCGATGTAGCCAAAGATCTCGTTGACTTCAAGGTAGAAGATATCACGAGAGTTTTGAATAATTCCACTCTCTTCAAAATGCCTTCCGATACGTAAAAAGATACGTCGAATATGTCCAAAAAGTTTGGTACGCTCAAAACGTAGGTTTTCTCTACTACTCACACGTGCACGGGCATGTTTAAGTACAAAGTTCATCACCACCTGTCTAAACTTAGAGCCTTTTAGCGTCTCTTTAACCCGCTTTTCTGCGGCAAATTTTTGGGTGTTTTCTTTAGGTGTACTTTTGGCTCTCATCGCCATCGCCGCAATAGCGCGGTAAAGTGTTGTCGCATCATCTTCAAGGGTAAAGCTCTCTAGTTTGAGCTCCTCCAAGGTTCTGTCTCCAAAGAGTTCTAGGTAGGCAAGTACTGAATTTTTAAGATCGCTGTGATTTTGTAAAAAGAGTTCTATCTCATCTTGACTTGATGAGGCAAGAACATTGATGGCATCTGCCCCTTTTTCACGTAAGATATCTGCCATAAGCATGATACGCTTGGCAGGTTGTGCACTGATGATCTCAGTGTTGTCTATGATAAGATCATTTTGAAGATACTCATCTGCGTCTAGCCATTTTTTACAAAGTTTTCCGAGCACGCCAAAATAGATCATCGCTAAAAAATCATTGATAAGTGGTGCGTCCCAACGGTTAAGCAGTTGCGCTTCTAAATTTCTATAGTGTGTGACCAACTCATCTACATTTTTATCTTCTAGCGCGCTGGAAGGAATGAGGGCATTTTTCAGACGTTGGTAAAAGTTTTTGATGGTGGTGTCTATGATACTTTGCTGATAGATAAGTGAACTTAATGTCTTTACCAAACCAAGCGCGTCAAAAAACTTAGAACCACTCGAGGCACTAGAGAGTTCATCTACGATTTTTTGAGGCAGCCCCTCTTTAACGCCCATCATCTGCTCCATAAACTCACGGTTGAATTTAAAACCAGGAAGTAGGGCTAATATGCGGTTCCAGCTAAGAAGGTTGTAATAGATTTGACCATTTAACAGTCCCAGTAGGGTTTTAAAAGCGTGGCTGTTTTGAACGACACGTTCTTTTGGAACACTGAGAATAGAAGAAAACTCACGATAAACTTCTTCATAGATATAGCGCGCAAAAGAGTAGGTTAGTGGCGTTGTTACGCCACTGTAACTCTCAACAATGTTGGAGTTGTCCCACAATCTGTCTTCACCTTGCAGTGTCTTTTTAATGGTGCTAATAGCGCGTGATTGGAGTAAATAGAGTTGCTTGTTCTCTATCGCCCACTCTATGTCTTGTGGATGAGAAAAATAGGTTTCACTCTTTTTGGCTAAGGTACGTAATTCAAAAATCTCTTTATCACTAAGAACCGCTTTTTCACCTTCTATCTCTGAGAGGATACTTTGGTTTTTGACTTTGAAGATATCTCCACTGACTTCACCATCAACAAGCTTATCTCCTAATCCTTCAACTGCGGAAATCAGGACTACTTCTCTATCTCCTGTGAGTGGATCACTTGAAAAAGCAACCCCAGCGGTCTGCGGAGTTAACATCACTTGAATGATGACGGAGGGTTTTGAAGGAAGGTCGATGTTTTGTGTTTTACAGTAGGCTTGAACACGTTCACTTTTATTAGAAGCGAAAACTTTTTGGATGTTTTCTAATAAGTCTTGCGTGCTGACATTAAGATAACTCTCTAAAAGTCCTGCAAAGGAGTGTGACTCGCCATCTTCTTCACGCGCTGAAGAGCGTACGGCAAAACTGTTGGTTTCTTTAAAGTGCTCTTGGATGTACTTTTCAAACTCTTTTTCGTCAAAATCTCTCAAAAACTCAGGAGAGAGAACAACCCACTGTGGAATGATAAACTCGTTGGAGAGTTGCGCCAGCGCGTAGGCTTTTCCTCCAAAGCTCTCTAAGCTAGGGGTGTTGTTTTTTGTATAGATATGTTTCATCTATTTCACCATGTCTGAGATAAAAATAAGGAGGTAGGTTAGGAGTAACCACACACCACTAAAGGTTTCGATTTTTTTACCACGCATGGTTTCATCTTTTGAAAATTTATAGGCGAGAAAAGCTAGGTAGAGTCCAAGACCTAGAAGTAAGCCAAAGAAAAGAGGGGTGACTAGGCTAGAGATAAAGTATAAAGAGAGGGTTAAGATAATCAACCAGATGATAAGGACTTTTTTGATGCCCCATAAAAAACTGTAGGTTTCTACTCCCTTCTCCTCTTCACTTTTTTGACGGATTTTACGTCCTACTTCTAAGACCACACCATTAAAAAAAGCGAGGGCTAAAAAGTGGAGGTTGATCTCTGGCGCGCTGGGGTTTTGAACATACATCAGCAGTAACGCAATAAGTGGCATAATAATCATGTGCGAAAGTAGGTAGACAATAGGGTGGTTTTTTAACCATGTGGGAACAAAAAACTCACGACTCATCAAACCCCAGTACAGACCGATGAGCAGTAAAAGTGACAGGGTCTGTGTCATGTATCCTAAAAACAATTCAAGCATGATAATCAATGCCCCTAAAACACCCAACTCTTTTAAAGAGATCAGCCCTCTAGGTACAGCGCGGTAAGGACGAAACTGACAATCATCAGCGTAATCTTTAAACTCATCCGCAATACGCAACAACATAAAAATACCCAGCGCCATAACAAAGGCTTGGAGGGTAAAGGCATAACTCTCTACAACAGCGCCAGATGCAAGGGCCAATGTTAAAATGAGTAGTGAGTAGATGGGAAGGGGAAAACGCTCTTTTTGGTAGGTGATCCATTTTTGGCTAAAGTTGTTCATTGTGTTCCTATTTTTGTCGTGCACGTTTTTGATGTGCTGAGGTAAAGTCGTTGGCGCAGAGACTGGCGATGATGGAGATCTCTCCTGCAAGACTGAGTGCGGCTGCGACTTCTGCGAGTGCGCGTGCACTGTTTTCTTTGGGGAGTTCTAAGATCTCAAGGGCAGCACGCTGAGAAGGGAGTGATGTCCCCCCACCAATGGTGCCTAAGATAATGTTGGGCAGCGTGACACTGACATAAAGTGCATTGTCCTCTTTTAATTCAAAACGGGTAATGCCGACACTGGCTTCTGCGATGCAGGCGATATCTTGTCCTGTTGCGAGGTACAGCGCGCTAAGACCATTGGCGTAATGTCCTTGCATCCCTATCGCTCCACTCATGACCGAGCCTAGCGCGGAGACTTGCCAATACTTTTGCATGGTTTTAGCGTCGCTATGTAGATATTTTTTAATCATCTCATCGGCTAGGGTAATCTCTACGGTGACTTTTTTACCACGTTGATGAGAAAATGAGAGGTACGAAGCTTTTTTATCTCCAGACATATTGGCCTCAACAAAGGCATGTTCTATGACAACGGGACTGTTTGTTAAAATCCATTCGAAGATACTTTGGGTGGCAATGGTAACCATGTTTTGACCTGCGGCGTCACCGGTAAAATATTCACAGATGAGGTAGAGGTGGTTGGCTTCGATAGTGAGTCGCATATTTTGAAGTTGGCAGTAGTTAGAACTTTTGGTAACAAGTGTTTTAAATGTTTCACTATGTTCTAAAATCCACGTGCTTAATATGCCGATGTCATGAAGGTTGTTCAAGGCAAAAACAGGCGTACGTGAAACACTCTCACCTAAGATAATACTCGTACATCCACCAAGCGCAGTAATCAACTCCGCACCACGATGATAAGAGGCAACCAAAGAGGCTTCCGTCGTTGCCAAAGGAATCATAAACTCCCCCTGTGCGTACTGTCCATGAACCAAAAGAGGCCCCGCAACCCCTAAAGGTACAGTCGTTTGACCGATAAGGTTTTCAATGTTGTTGTCATAAAGAGAAGTCTCATGTGTGAGTGCAAGCTCAGCGCGCTGAGAAGAGGAAAGATTAAGTTGATCTTGACGTGTGCTGAGGTGTTTACTCTTATGTCCACGAAGTTTTATACGGCGCTTTGAGATACGGCTTCCTTTATCAAAATATTATGATAAATTATACAGTGTTAGGTTTAAAACTTTTTAATATACTTCTTTTCTGTGCGCAACTCTGATGAGTGTGATTACTAAGATATCATTTTCTTTTAAATAGACTACTCTATAGTTTCCAGCTCTTTTTCTAAACTTACCTTTATGTTTGCCTTTTAGCGCTTTATCAGAAGTGAATATTCCTTTTTCAAGATCTTTAATCTTTGAAAAAATAAGTTTTTGATTTTCAGAATCTATTTTTTCTAATTCTTTAAATGTTGCTTTTGGAATAATGACTTTAAACATTAATTAAGACCAAGCCTTTGCGCCACTTCTTCAAGGGAATAGACTTCTGTTTTACCTGCTTTAAGGTCATCAATCCTTTTATCAGAAATCATCTCATCTAAAGTATCAAAATAGGTACTAACTGCTTTTTCAATGATGTACGTTCTCGAACGTTCCAATTCATGTGCATACAAGTCTAAATCAGTTAATAAACTTTCATCCATACGAATATTGATTGCTTTTTTCATAATGTATCCTTTTGTATCTACATTATACTACAAAGGTTGATAGAGTTCAAGGGAAGTTAATATTTAAGTTAGGTGATTTTGTAAGCTTCTCTTGCCAACATAAATTTCATATACATAATGATGAATGAGAACTTCTATTTGAATGTATCTGTTTTTGAGATGGTGTTATAACGGTCTCCTCGTACTTGTTATCTCTTAGACACTCAACCTAATTTTATCAGTCGTAAATTGATGTATTAGCATCTGAATTAGATTTTGATAAGGTATAGAGCTTTCTAGTGATTTTCTCTTAAGTTCATACAAATCATTCTCTGAAATTCTTATAGAGATTGCTTTTTTCTTTTGATGCTTGATAATTGATTGTAGTTCCCCCGTACGCTCTATAATATTACCTTTACTTTCCCACTCACCATCTTCTACGCTTTTTAATATATCAAGCTCAAACTCATCTAAATTAGCCATTATTAGCTCCTTTTGAATATTTTTTGTTCATTTTTCTTGATGGAATAATTGTTTTTAAAAATATTTCATCGTTAGTTTCAACATAAGGTACTAAGTATACATAGTCCTTAATTCTTATGAAAATGATGAAAATATCTTGATTGGGATATTTCTCTTTATTTGGATGAGAAATATCATCAAGTAAGTCTCCATTTTCAAGTGATAAAATCACATCTTCAAAGCCAATGCCTCTCTCTTTTTTTAGG
>JADGDM010000034.1 GCA_016744905.1 Sulfurimonadaceae bacterium
AAATAGAGTGTATGTAATCTTGGCTAAAATTGATCATACCATCTATAAATCAAATGCCTATTCATCACTATTTAGACGTGAAGTATTGGCAACGTTCCATGATTCAACTGAGTGTCAACTTGGTAAATGGTATCAAAATGAAGCGAAAGCGAAGTTCTCTAAAACAAGTAGTTATTCGAAGTTAGATAAGCCTCATAAAGATGTTCATAAATTGGTAGACAAAAATATTTCATTTATATCTGATGGGGATAAGGTTGTTGAAAATCGTACAGAAGTTATCTCTAACTTTATAGCCATAGAACACAGTGCTAAAGAGCTTTATGATTTGATGGAAGATATGATTGTTGAGGCAGATGAGCTTAATGCTAAAGAATAGAAGTTCTACTATTATCTTGTTTTTTGCTAAGGCGCTGTATAATTAAGCCCAAAATTAACAATGATAGGGAATATATATGAAAATAGTAGTTATTCAAGGTCCAAACTTAAATATGTTGGGTGTTCGAGAAACAAATATTTATGGTCCAATGAAGTTAGAGCAGATTCATGCACAGATGAAAGATTTTGCAGCGCAAAATGGAATCGAAGTTGAATTTCGTCAAAGTAATCTTGAGGGTGAATTAGTAGATGCTATTCAAGAGTGTTATGGTGAAGCACATGGTATTATTATTAATCCAGCAGCGTATACACACACTTCAATTGCTATTCGTGACGCTATTTCTGCTGTGGGCCTTCCTACTATCGAAGTACATATCTCAAACGTAGCGCGCCGTGAAGAATTTAGACAAAAAAGTATGATTGCTCCAGTGTGTACATCATCTATTATTGGTTTTGGTCCATTTGGTTACCATATGGCAATGATTGGTATGTTACAAGTTTTTAATGAAATGAAAGCACAACAAGAGATGCAAAAACAAGCACAAGCAGCTGCTGTTAAATAATTAGACTTTACATGGGTATTAAAAAAGTTTTATCTCCTACTCTTATCTTAGACAGGGATAGACTTTTCCCCTCATCTCCTTTACAAGACTCGAGACATCAACACGAGTGTGTCTTAGGTGTAGGTGGAAATATGGGTGATGTCAAAAGAAGACTTCATAGGCTTTATCATTTTTTTAAAAAAGATAAACGTGTGGCTTTGATTGAAACATCGCCTGTTCTAAAAAACCCGCCATTTGGTTTTTTAGAACAGGACGATTTTTATAATTGTGTAATGGTTTTACGAACTTCTATGTGTGCGCCTGAATTCCTCTCTTATGTTCTACGAGTGGAAAAATATTTTGGACGTAAACGAAGTTTCGCCAATGCCCCAAGAACGTTGGATTTGGATATTTTATTTTTTAATAATCAAAAAGTAGACACTGAGAAACTGATTGTGCCACATCCCCATTGGCATGAGCGAGAGAGTGTGGTTATTCCACTTTCCAAACTAAAAAGATACAAAATAAAGGCAGCTGTTTGAAAGTTTTAACATTTAGTGGTTCATCTCCGGCAGAAGCACTGAAAAAGGCACAAGAGAGTGTTGGCGAAGAGGCCATGCTTATTGAGACCAGACAGTTACAGAAAAAATCTTTGGGTAAAGAAGCGCTTTACGAGATCGTTATTGGGATAGAAGATGACCATATTATGCCTGTTAAAAAACAGCCAACTCAACAAGAGTCTCAAGAACAAACCCAAAGAAGACCAGAATATACTGCTAAAGCAGCATCTTCTTATCCAGACAGACCACTTTCTCAACAACGTCCTTTAGCGCAAGAGAGTTCAGATGTACTTTTTAATATTTCCGAGGCAGCCAAACAAATTTCGGCTATTGCTGAGGTGACTGATGATGAGATATTGCAAGAGAGCTATGCAAGAAAAGAGACGAAACGTTATGAAAAAAGTTCTTCTGCCTCTGGTGTAGAATTGGATGCTATAAAATCAGAGATTTCAAAGCTTGGGGATAAGGTGAAAACTATCCAACATATGTTTTGGGATGAGCGTTCACCGGACTTGAGCAATGCTATCCCTCCTGAATTTTCAGAGATTTATAAACTCTCATTAGAAAGTGGAATGAGTCGTGAACATTTAGATGTCATTATGGGCCTATCTTTAGAACATATGCCACTTAAGATGCGTGAAAGTACACAAACGATAAGACGTTATTTTCAAGTACTTTTACGAAAAATGATTCCTGTTCGTATTGAATCGAAACCGCTTGAAGGACAGAAAAAAGTGATTATGTTGGTTGGTCCGACAGGTGTTGGGAAAACAACATCTATTGCTAAACTCGCAGCGCGCTACTCTTACTTGTTAGAGAAGAAGTATAAGGTTGGATTGATTGTTCTTGATACATATCGTATTGGTGCGGTAGAACAGTTAATGCAGTATGCGCGTATGATGAAGTTAGGTATTGAGACGGTTGTTGACCCTCCAGAGTTTTCTAAGGCCATTAATGCACTACGTTATTGTGACTATATTTTGATTGACACCATGGGATCATCTCCTTATGATCAGGAAAAAATTCAAAAGATACAGAGTATTTTGAATGCCAATAATACAGAGTTTGATGTGGACGTGAATTTGGTACTGCCAAGCTCTATTAAATATGAAGATCTGAAAAGTACCTATGATAGTTTTTCTCAATTGGGTATAGATACGATGATGTTTACCAAACTCGATGAGACACGTGGTTTTGGTAATATATTTTCACTGGTTTATGAAACAAAAAAACCTATCTCCTATTTTTCAGTAGGACAAGAAGTTCCTGAGGACTTAGAAGTTGCTACCCCAGATGCTTTAGTCTCTTATCTTTTAGATGGCTTTAAAAGAGGCACATCATGAAAAATCAAGCTGCTAAACTCGAAGAACTGGTGGCAAACAACACCAAAAAAAGATCAAAAAAGACCCGTTTTATCGCTGTAACCAGTGGTAAAGGTGGGGTTGGAAAAAGTACGATAAGTTCTAATGTTGCTTATGTTCTTTCTCAACACGGACTCAAAGTAGGTATTTTTGATGCAGATATCGGTTTGGCAAATTTGGATGTGATGTTCAATGTCAAAATTAAAAAAAATATTTTGCATGTTCTACAAGGTGAATGTAGTGTAGCAGATATTTTAATTCAGATTAATCCCAATCTTGTTCTTATCCCTGGTGAGAGTGGGGAAGAGATATTAAAATACTCAGAGAGTGATCTTTTTGAACGTTTTATGCAAGGAAGTTCGGAAGTTCTTGATAACCTTGATGTGATGATTATTGACACTGGTGCAGGGATTGGTGAACATATTCAGATGTTTTTGGCTGCGGCTGATGATGTAATAGTAGTGACTGTTCCAGATCCTGCGGCAATTACAGATGCGTATGCGACGATAAAAATCACTGCGAATTTACGTGATGATATCAATGTTATTATGAATCAAGTTAAAAATGAGCGTGAGGCCAGAGCTGTTTTTGATAAAATAAAAAAAGTAGCCATGGCCAATATCGGTGGTAACTTGAAACTTGATCTAATGGGGAAAATTGATTCTGATACAAAGGTGTCGATGTCTGTAAAACAGAGAAACCTTTTTACAAAAGAGTTCCCTTCTTCACCAGCAACGCGTGATGTAGAAAATATAGTTAAGGCCATTGGCAAGAAATTGGAACGCCATGTGCTTGTAGAGTCTCATAATAGTGGGTTAAGTGGTCTTTTTAAACGCTTAATTACCCACTTCTAAATAAAACTCAAGGAAGCCTAGAATCTATGCGCAGTGCTAATTTTGTCTCTTTTTTTACTGTTCAAGGCTTCTTTTTTGGAATTGTATTTGCCCTTTTTCAAGCAAATAGCGCAGAAGATTTATTGGCGTACACCTTTTTAGTAACGATGTTCTTTTACCTGTTTTCTCATGTTGTTGTCTCTTTCTATCTGAAAACTGTTAATGCAACGGGACATTTCTTTTATAAAAATATGTATGAAAAAGATTTAGATATTTTGGTTCGTGAAATAAATAAACGAGAGACAATGATTGACCATGAGAGCGATAAAATGGACGAAAACCTTTTTATGGAAGCCGCAGCGAGAAGGACACAGAGTGAGTAATAATAATCCTTATGGTGAACAGATCAAACACCAAGAAGATCAACTTGCTATTCAGTACTTACCTGCGGTTAAAGCGATGGCTTTTAGACTTAAAGAGCGTCTGCCTAGTTCTGTCGACTTTCTAGATTTAAGTGCGATTGGTACAGAAGAACTTGTGAAGTTAGCGCGCCGCTATGATGAGGCACAAAATGACTCTTTTTGGGGTTATGCTAAGACTCGTGTTTACGGTTCTATGTTGGATTATTTACGTTCACTGGATGTTTTGAGCCGTGCGAATAGAAAATTGGTAAAAATGATTAACCATGCAACCGAAGAATTTTTAGTGACCCATGACTTTGAACCAACAGATGAAGAGTTGGTTGAAATTTTAGGTGAAGATATAGATAAAATACATGATGCACGAATAGCTGCAGATATATATACGGTGATGCCCCTACATGATCAACTCAATGAAGGTGATGGTGGGGCAACTTTAGAACGTGTTGAGCGTGAAGAGTTGGTAGATGTTATTAAAAAAGTACTGTCAAAATTTAAAGAGCGAGAACAGATGATTATTCAACTTTATTATTTTGAAGAGTTGACTTTAAAAGAGATTAGTGAAGTACTTTCTATTACTGAGTCACGTATTTCTCAGATTCATAAATCTGTATTGAGTAAGGTTAAGAATCATATCTTAGGAGAGAATAATGGCTGATATTCTCTCTCAAGATGAGATCGATGCCCTTTTAGATGTCGTTGATGATGATGGGGATGTCGAAACAGAAGAAGAAGACGAGTCCCTTTTCTCCCAAAAACAAGTAACACTCTACGATTTTAAACGACCAAATCGTGTCTCAAAAGAGCAACTCCGTGCTTTTCGGGGTATCCATGATAAGATGGCGCGCTCACTGGCTTCACAAATTTCTGCCATTATGAGATCTATTGTTGAGATACAACTGCACTCGGTTGATCAGATGACTTATGGCGAATTTCTGATGTCGCTTCCTAATCCCACAAGTTTTAATGTTTTCTCTATGAAGCCACTAGAAGGAAATGGTGTTTTAGAAATTAATCCTTCTATCGCCTTTCCGATGCTTGACCGTCTTCTTGGTGGAAAGGGCGAACCTTTTGAAGCAACTCGTGAGTTTTCTGATATTGAACTTAGTCTGTTTGAGACGATTTTACGGGTTATGATGGGTACTTTAAAAGAGGCCTGGGGGCCTGTTGCAGATGTTTATCCAACTGTTGAGTCTAAAGAATCTTCTCCCAATGTTGTACAGATTGTTGCACAAAATGAGATTGTTGTTATGGTGGTTATGGAGATAATTATTGGACACAGTTCTGGAATGATGAATATTTGTTACCCCGTTATCTCACTTGAACCACTACTCCCAAAACTGGCATCTCGTGACTTGATGCTCAATGAAATGAGTTCTAAAAAAAGTCGTAATAAAGAGATTCAAGTTCTCCTTGGTGGGGCACAAGTTCAGATAGAAGCGACTCTTGGTGAAGCAGAATTAACCTTAGGCGATATTTTAGAACTCAATATTGGCGATGTAATCCGTCTTGATACGGCAGCTGATGATGTGGTTGTCGTTGGTGTTGATGGTAAAGATCGTTTTTATGGCGAAGTAGGACTTCGTAGATTTAGAAAATCAATACAAATTACTGAGATGATTGATACAGAGAAAGACGCAGTTAAACGCGCACTTAAAGATTTTGAAGAGCGTAGAATTGAGAAAATTTCTGGTGTAAAAGAGATTATTTATGGTGATGATACAAATTATTTAGATGAAGTGGAGGATGAATACAATGACTGATTTTATGCAAGTATTTGAAGATGAGACTAAGGCAACTATTGAGGGTCTAATTGGTATAGCTCCTGGACTTGAATTAAAAGAAGAAGAAGATATTTCTATTGTTTCAAATATTATTCCTCCTACTTCTATGACGAAGATAAGTGTGAGTGGAGATATTACTGCTAAAGCAATGTTCTCTATGCCTCCTTCATTAGCAACGGCGCTTGGTGATATGATGCTTGGAGGTGAAGGCGAATCTAAAGAAGATATGGATGATGAAGATCTTGATGCAACAAAAGAGATTATCTCCAATATTATGGGTGCAATGTCTAATACTTTAGGTGCTCAAAATGTGATGCCAAAAGCAGCTTTCAAAGTTGATGATATTGAATATCTGGATGAATCACAAGAGGTTGACCTTGATGGATTTTCTAAGATGTTGGTCTATAATATTACCTTGGGTGAGATAAATTCACTTTTTATGTTTATTATTGATGCGGATATTGTTAGTGCCTTCTCTCCTACGGCTGAAGAGAGTATACCTGAGTCGGTTGATGTAGCTAGTGGCAATACCTCTGGTAGCCATGTGGAAGCTGTGTCTTTAAACGAGAGTGAAAAAAATAATATTTCTCTTATTATGGATGTTAAATTACCATTAAAAGTTAGAATTGGTGAAAAAAAGATGTTACTAAAAGATGTACTTAGTATGGATATTGGTTCGGTTATCGAGCTTGATCAATTGGCAAACGATCCATTAGATATACTTGTGGATGATCATGTAATTGCTCAAGGTGAAGTAGTCATTGTTGATGGAAACTTTGGCGTCCAAATCGCTTCTATTGGAAGTAAAAAGGACAGACTGAACCAACTTAAAGGATAGTCATGAAATCTTCTACAAAAAATCAATTAGAATTAACTAAAAAATATACCAGAGATATTAAGTCTGTTAACTCATGGGCTGTGTTTAAAATCTTAGCGGATTTTATCAGTGGATTTGATGAGTTGGGTGAGTTGGGGCCTTCTGTGACTATATTTGGTAGTGCGCGTACAGATAAAAAAGACAAATATTATAAAAAAGCGACGAAGCTTTCTAAAATGTTAGGTAAACGTGGATTTAATATCTTAACGGGTGGTGGTCCTGGTATTATGGAAGCTGCCAACAGAGGTGCTTATCAAGTTAAAGATATTGAATCTATTGGTCTCAATATTGACCTTCCTATGGAACAACATGCGAATCCTTATGTAACCAAAGAGAAAACCTTTGATTACTTCTTCTCCCGTAAGGTGATGTTGGTTAAATACTCTATGGCCTATGTTATTTTCCCCGGTGGCTTTGGAACATTAGATGAACTGTTTGAAGCACTGACTCTTATTCAGACCCGCAAGGTTTCTGGTGTGCGTGTTTTTGTGGTGGGTGAAGAGTTTTACAAAGGTCTTTTTGAATTTATGAGAACCTCTATGCTTTCAGAGGGAATGATTGATAAAGAAGATTTAGAGATGATTACGCTAAGTGATGACTTGACGATTATTGCCGATCAAATTGAGATCTCTTTGGTCAATCAACTGAGTGTTCTTAAAGAAGTTGGTCTTGATAGTAGTAGTTATTATAAGTCTCTCAATGAACATTTCAGTAATAGAAAAATCCGTAAGGGTAAAGATTCATACTCTATATAAAGTGAAAAGATGAAAAAGAAAAAAGTTTTAATTGGAATGAGTGGAGGCGTTGACTCTACGGTGTCAACGATGTTATTAAAAGATGAAGGTTATGAAGTTGAAGGTTTATATATGAAACTTCACTCAAAACCTGGTTATCATGAAATTCACTTAGAGCGTGCTAAAAAAGCAGCTGAGCGCGCTGGAGTAAAACTACATGTTTTAGATCTTCAAGATACTTTCAATGAACTTGTTGTGACGCCATTTGTAGAAACCTATAAAGAGGGACGTACTCCAAACCCTTGTGCCCTATGTAATCGTAACCTGAAGTTTGGCGCGATGATGGATTTTGCTGATAAAATTGGTGCTGAGTATTTGGCTACGGGTCATTATATTCAACATGATGGTCAGTACCTTTTGCAAGCCAAAGATGACACAAAAGATCAGAGTTATTTCCTTTTTTATATCGATAAAAAAATCATTCCTCGTCTTATTTTCCCTTTGGGCACACGTATAAAAAAAGATATCAAAGAGTATGCAGCGTCTATTGAAGGATTAGAAAGTTTTGCCTCTCAAGCTGAATCAAGTGAGATCTGTTTTGTAGAAAATACTTATGTGGAAGTACTTGAAGAGCATATGACTATTGATATGCCTGGTGATGTTTTAGATGAGAGTGGAAAAGTTGTGGGTAAACATAAGGGATACATGCACTACACTATTGGAAAGCGCCGTGGTTTTACCGTGAATGGTGCGCATGATCCCCATTTTGTTCTCTCTATAAATCCGGAACAAAATCAGATAGTAGTTGGGAAAAAAGAGGCATTGGAGTGTTATGACGTTGAAATTGAGAACATCAACATGTTTGATGATAGAAATTCTTTTGATACGACAGTAAAACTGCGCTACCGAACCAAAGCTATCCCTTGTCATGTTGAGATAAAAGATGAGCGCGCTACTATTAAGCTGAGTGAACCAGTTTTAGGGGTGGCTTCTGGTCAAGCGGCAGTTTTTTATGATGATGATAAGCTTATTGGTGGTGGTTGGATCGTTTAATAAAGACACTTCAATCCTCTCTAAGAGCAACGTGCTATAATTCGCTAATTAATTTAATTCCTAGGAAATACGATGCGCGGTTATAAAATATTTGCAGGTTCAGCTTGTGAAGAATTTGCAAAAGATGTATGTGATAGTCTTGAAGTCCCTCTTTCAGGGGCAACTTTAAAACGTTTTAGTGATGGAGAAATCTCTGTTCAAATCTCTGAAAGTGTTCGTGGACGTGATGTATTTATCATCCAATCTACAGGCGCTCCTTCAAATGATAATCTTATGGAACTTCTTATCATGACTGACGCACTACGTCGTTCATCAGCGCAATCTATCACCGCTATCGTTCCTTACTTTGGATATGCTCGTCAAGATAGAAAAGCAGCACCGCGTGTTCCTATAACAGCGCGCTTGGTTGCTGATATGTATGAGACAGCGGGTATTGAACGTGTTGTTACTATGGATCTTCATGCGGGTCAAATTCAAGGTTTCTTTGATATCCCAGTGGATAATCTTTATGGGGCACTAACGTTCCAAGACTATATCAAAACAAAAAATTTACCAAACCCTGTTATTGCTAGCCCAGATATCGGAGGCGTTGCACGTGCGCGTTACTTCGCTTCTATTCTTGGACTAGAGATGGTTATCGTTGATAAGCGTCGTGAAAAAGCCAATGAATCTGAGGTTATGAATATTATTGGTGATGTTGAAGGCAAAGACATTATCATGCTTGATGATATGGTTGATACTGCAGGAACTATGGTTAAAGCAGCTGCAGCACTTAAAGCCAGAGGCGCAACCTCAGTTATGGCCTGTGCAACACATGGTGTTCTCTCTGGAAAAGCGTATGATAATCTAGAAAGTGATGCACTTGATGAGTTGGTAATTACGGATACATTGATTACTAAACCACATCATAAAATCAAAGTTTTAACGGTGGCTCCTTTGTTTGCAGAAGTCATTCGTCGTGTGTATCATAACGAGAGTGTTAATTCACTATTTTCATAATTTTAAAAACTAGGTTATACATTTGAAAAATATTAGAAACTTTTCTATCATTGCACATATCGATCACGGTAAGTCAACATTGGCGGACAGAATCATTCAAGAGTGTGGATCAGTGACTGATCGCGAAATGGGTACACAGATGATGGATACGATGGATATCGAGCAAGAACGCGGTATTACTATCAAGGCTCAGTCGGTTCGTCTTAACTATGTTAAAGATGGAAAACCATATATCTTAAATCTCATCGACACACCGGGTCACGTTGATTTTTCTTATGAAGTAAGTAAGTCTTTGGCCTCTTCTGATGGTGCACTATTGATTGTAGATGCCGCACAAGGTGTTGAAGCACAAACTATTGCCAATGTTTATATGGCTTTAGATAATAACTTAGAAATTTTACCTGTTATCAATAAAATAGATCTTCCAGCAGCTGAACCTGAGCGTGTGGCGGAAGAGATAGAGACAAGTATAGGAATTGATGCAACGGATGCACTTTTAGTATCTGCAAAAAGTGGTATTGGTATTAAAGATCTTTTAGATGCTATTGTTGATCGTGTTCCTGAGCCTTCTGGTGATCCTGATAAAACCACCAAGGCAATCATTTATGACTCATGGTTTGATGCGTATTTAGGAGCAGTGGCACTGGTTCGTGTGTTTGATGGAGAGATCAAAAAAGGTCAAGCAATTCAGTTGATGAGCAACAAAGAGGTTCATAATGTTTTAGAATTGATGTATCCACATCCACTAAAACGTCACAATACACCATCTATTCAAAGTGGTGAAATCGGAATTGTTGTCTTAGGTGTTAAAGAGGTTGGTATTGTCAATGTTGGTGATACGATGACAGATGCAAAAGAGCCGTGCGCCGAGTCTATAGGTGATTACGAACCTGCAAAACCATTTGTATTTGCGGGAATGTACCCAATTGATACGGATAAGTTTGAAGATCTTCGTGAAGCACTGGATAAGTTACGTCTTAATGACTCCTCTTTGTCTTATGAACCAGAAACTTCGTTAGCACTTGGTTTTGGTTTTCGTGTTGGTTTTCTTGGAATGCTTCACATGGAAGTTGTCAAAGAGCGTTTAGAGCGTGAGTTTAATCTTGACCTTATTGCCACCGCACCATCTGTTGTTTATAATGTTTATCTTAATGATGGAACATTGGTCGAAGTTCAAAATCCTTCTGAATTACCTGAAGTCAATCATATTGAGCGTATTGAAGAGCCGTATGTTAAAGCGACAGTTATTACACCAAGTGAGTATCTTGGTAATGTGATGAACTTGCTTGTAGCCAAACGTGGTATTCAGCAGAAGATGGACTATCTGAATGAAGAGCGTGTTCTTTTAGAGTATGAAGTCCCTATGAATGAGATTGTAGTTGGTTTTTATGACACACTGAAATCAATTTCAAAAGGGTATGCAAGTTTTGATTATGATCCCACTGAGTTTAAAATAGGCGACTTGGTCAAACTTGATGTGCTTGTTGCGGGAGATGTAGTTGATGCACTTTCAACTGTCGTTCCTCGTACCTCTTCTGAGCAACGTGGGCGCGCACTGGTTAAAGACATGAAAGAGATTATCCCACGTCAACTTTTTGAAGTAGCGGTGCAAGCGGCTATTGGTTCTCGTGTTATTGCACGTGAGACGATTAAGTCTATGGGTAAAAATGTTACGGCCAAATGTTATGGTGGTGACATTACCCGTAAACGTAAACTTTTAGAGAAACAAAAAGCGGGTAAAAAGCGTATGAAATCTATTGGGAAGGTTAATCTTCCTCAAGAGGCATTTATGTCTGTCTTGAAGATGGACTAAATTTAGTTTATGCGTTGTTTGATGTGCGAGGAACTCTCTTTCTCTCACATCTGTAAAAGCTGTCAAAAAGAGAATCTCGAACCCTCATTTTATAAACGAAATCTTCCCTTAAACATCCCTGTCTACTCCTTTTATAAATATAATGATATTAAAGATTTGATCTTAACCAAGCACAGTGATTTGGGTTATTATATTTACAAAATCCTAGCGGACTTGTCTTTTTCAAAATTTGCGGAGAAGTTTACTTTTCGAGGAAAACTAATCTCTTTAAGTATTGATGACCATGTCAGGCATGGTTATTCGCATACCGCTATTTTGAACAGCGCGCTGAGTAGTTATCATATCAAACCCACTTTTTCAAAACTTCGTGCAAAAAATGAAGAGACTTTTTCCGGAAAAAGTTATGATGAACGAGTTCAAAGTCCTCGTGATTTTGAGTTAAAATCTTTTGAGGGAGAGGATGTTATCTTAGTCGATGACATCGTCACTACAGGACTTACTTTTATGGAAGCCATTCACATCTTAGAGAGTGAAGGCAAAAACGTCCTTTTTTGTCTCAGCTTATCAGATGCGAGTAAGGATGTAAGTTTTGTAGACGCATGTCCACTATTGCGCGACCTATAGTAAAGTGATAAAGTACTTGATAACTTCTCTCTTTGACCCCAAGCAGTGAGTGCATTGCATCATCAAGAAAACAGCCAATACCGGTGGCGCTTAGGCTTAATGAAGTGGCTTCAAGATAGAGTTGCTGACCAATACTGCCACACTCCCAATACAATTTTTTATACTCCAGCGCGCCAGAGAGTTTAATATTTTCTTCAAACTCACAAAGCATCCCTAAGCTAAAGGCACCATCACTCGCAATTTCTTGGGAACATGAGATGTTTTTAGAGTTTTGTTTATAATCACCTAACTCTAAAAGATAGAGATTTGGCGCACTTTTTTGATAAAGGAAGGTAGATCTTAGATTTTCTTTGAGATGGGTTAATTTTTCTTCATCTCTAAGATAAAGGTATAGACCCGATTCTAATTCTTCTACATTGTTTATAAATACGGCTAAATGAACCTTTGAACCTGTTGTGCCTACAGAGTTTAAGAGTGTTAGAAACTGCGTCTTTGATATTTGAGAACGATGCAAATCCATCATCTGTGCGCTGCGTCGTTTGAGTACTACATCTTTTGAACTTTGTTCTGAATTTGAAGTATGTTGAGAAAAAGAGGGAAAGCTTGATATTGTTTGAGCTTTAGAACTCGCATCTTCTACACTGTCAATAAGTTCCCAACTTTGATGTTCACTGGCAAGGAGATTTACTTTTCCTACAAAGACATTGCTTATAAGACCAGAGAGAATTTCTGGGTTTATAGATTTTTGAGACATCATTGAAATCTGTAAAACCATATCTATATCTTCACGCTCCTGAGCAATAAATCGATCTTTATGATTGAGTCCAAAAAGTGCTTCTGCTTCTTCATGTTGCATCTCTAAGACTTTGACATTCCATCCTAACATCAGCGCGCTGATTTCAAATGAACGAAGTGCATGTCCTGCGTCAAGTTGTGTATAGCGAAAAGCCCGCTCTCCATACTTCCATATCTCTCTATAAAGAATCGAACTGATACCGATAAGAAAGGTGTCATTTTCAAGCAGCGCGGTGGGTGTGTCTGCAACTCTTTCCAGTTCATGTTTATAAGGGTTATAATGAAAAACACCACAAGAGGCATTAATTTGATCTTCATGGGTGGTAAGGATATATGACTCTGTTGGATGAAGATTACCACTGGATGCGTTACATCTAAGTTCCCATGAATCACTGCCCGTACTTTTTTTAGCTGCTAGACCCATAGAAAATTGTAAAAATTGACTGATTGTTTCATAATTTATATCTTTAGCATCAACGGGATCTGTAAAAAGCTCTTTATATAAAGGCGTCTCATTATCAAAGCATAATTTTAAAGGAAGTTTGGAGGTATTGGTGTACTCTCTGTAAGCATAGGGTTTATTCGCCCAGTCTAGATAACCAATCGATCTGGCATATCTTCGGTAGTAATGTTTTGTCTGTTCATGGTAATCAAGTACCGTATCTATGTTTGTCATAGACGTATTTAACCATATCAATCAAAACTGTGGCTTTAACTTTTAAATGGATAAATAATTTTAGTTTGAGTAAAATATGACATGAAAATATTTTTGATACTATTATTGACATTACACCTCTATGCCGAAGTTTTAGATGTGGGGAAAAAACTATTACCTATTAGTCTACTTGATCAGTTTGGTAAAAAAGTTGAAATTAAAAATCAGAAGTTCATCGTGATGAGTTGGGATAAAAAAAATTCTCAATTACTGAATGCATTTTTTTCCACACATATACAATATATGGAGAGCAAACAAATTGCTTATCTTGTAGATATTAGTGCGATTCCGAGTTTAATACATAAGATATTTGCAAAACCAAAGATGAAAGAGTTCTCATTTTCAATTGTACAAGCAGAAGATGAAGTCTATAATAGAACCTTCCCCTACAAAGAAAATCATATCACCATTATAAAATTAAAATATTTACAGGTTCAAGAAATTCTTTTTATAGAGAGCCTTTCTACTCTTGATTCAATCCTTGGTGAGACTCTTTAGCCGCACTGTTTTGTCTGTCATAAGCGGCTTTAGACATTCCAGTTTTCTTCTGCGGCTGTGCTTTAGCTGCTCCACATCCTACAAAGAGTAGTACTAAAACAATAGCTGTTACAATTCTTAACATTAAAAATCCTTTTTTTATTTTAATAATTATACCTACTATGCCTTATTTTAGGGCTCTAATAAGTAATAATATCATACTTGATACATATAGACTAAACTAATCTAATAATAATGACTCATATAGTACTTGACATTGTTACACTCATAGAGTATAATTTTGCATAACTCGAATAAAGAGGAGCAAAAAACTATATGTCAGACAATGAAAAAAAAGTAGAAGAAGAACTTGTAAACGAAGAGGTTGTTCTTGAGGAGACTCAAGAAGAGACAACTGAAGTAGTAGAAGAAGTTGAAGAGCTTAGTGAAGTAGAAACTTTGCAAGCTGAGATTGCAGAGTTAAAAGATACTTATGCAAGAGTTCATGCGGATTTTGAAAATATCAAAAAACGTTTAGAGCGTGAAAAATATAATGCACTTGATTATGCACAAGAGAAGTTTGCTAAGGATTTGATTCCTGTTGTAGACTCTTTGGGTCTTGCACTTAAATCAGGGGAGAGTGATCTACCAGCAGAAGAGTTACTTACTAAAGTAACTGAGGGTGTTGAGTTAACTATGAAACAGTTTCTTAGCGCGCTAGAGAAGCATGGTATCACTGCAGTTAGCGAAGATGAACCATTTGATCCAAATATCCACCATGCTGTTCAGCAAGTTGATAGTGAAGATCACGAAAGTGGAGAAATTGTAAGTACCTTCCAAAAAGGCTATAAATACAAAGAACGTACTTTACGTGACGCAATGTGCGTTATTGCGAACTAGAACAATATAAATAATTAAAGAAAAGAGGTGTTAACACCTCGGACACTCTGCCGAAGAGAACCCAGTGTTAACGTAGGTGGCGGAATTACTTCCGACATCGTAATAAATAGTAAGGCGAAGGCTTTACTTCATTTTATGAAATAAAATTAAGGAAATTTAATGAGCAAAGTAATTGGAATCGATTTAGGAACAACAAATTCATGTGTAGCAGTTTATGAGGGTGGTGAAGCGAAAATTATCCCTAATAAAGAGGGTAAAAACACAACTCCATCAGTAGTAGCATTTACAGACAAAGGTGAGGTTCTTGTTGGTGATCCAGCAAAACGTCAAGCGATTACAAATCCTGAGAAAACTATTACGTCTATTAAACGTATTATGGGTCTTATGATGGACGAAGAAAAAGCGAAAGAAGCACACGATAAAGTAACATATAATATCGTAGATAAAAATGGTATGGCTGCTGTTCAAGTGGCAGATAAAGTATATACTCCTCAAGAAATTTCTGCGAAAATTCTTGGTAAACTTAAAGAAGATGCTGAATCATATATCGGCTCAACTGTTACAGATGCAGTTATTACTGTACCTGCATACTTTAATGACGCACAACGTAAAGCGACTAAAGAAGCTGGAACTGTTGCAGGTCTTAATGTTTTACGTATTATCAATGAGCCAACTGCATCTGCATTGGCTTATGGTTTAGAGTCTAAATCTGATGAAGAAGTAATTGTTTACGATCTTGGTGGTGGTACATTTGATGTAACAACTCTAGAGATCTCTGAGGGTACTTTTGAAGTTCTTTCTACTGATGGTAATGCATTTCTTGGTGGTGACGACTTTGATAACAAAATCGTTGATATGCTAAATGACGATTTCAAATCATCTCATGGAATTGATCTTAAAAATGACAAAATGGCACTTCAACGTCTTAAAGACGCAGCTGAAAATGCTAAAAAAGAGCTTTCAAGTTCAACTGAAACTGAGATTAACTTACCATTTATCACTATGACAGAAGCAGGACCACAACATTTAGTTATCAAACTTACTCGTGCTAAATTTGAAGGTATGATTGAAGGTTTAATTGCTGAAACTATTGATCATATTGATGTTGCAATGAAAGATGCGGATCTTGATAAAGATGCGATCAAAGAGATCATTATGGTTGGTGGATCAACTCGTGTGCCATTAGCACAAGAGAAAGTATCTGCATACTTTGGTGGTAAAGAACTTAATCGTGGCGTAAATCCTGATGAAGTTGTTGCTGCCGGTGCTGCTATTCAAGGTGGTGTTTTACGTGGAGATGTTAAAGATGTTTTACTTCTTGATGTTACACCTTTAAGTCTTGGTATTGAGACACTTGGTGGAGTTATGACTAAGATTATTGAAAAAGGAACAACGATTCCTGTTAAAAAATCTCAAGTTTTCTCAACAGCAGAAGATAACCAACCAGCGGTATCTATCTCAGTTGGTCAAGGTGAGCGTGAGTTTGCTAAAGACAACAAAAACTTAGGTCTATTTGAGTTGGGGGATATTCCAGCTGCTCCACGTGGTGTACCACAAATTGAAGTGACTTTTGATATTGATGCAAATGGTATTCTTACTGTTTCTTCAACAGACAAAGGTACGGGTAAATCTCAATCAATCACAATTTCTGGTTCTTCAGGACTAAGTGAAGATGAGATCAACCAAATGGTTCAAGACGCTGAGAAACATAAAGCAGAAGATGAAAAACGTAAAGAGCTTGTAGATTTACGTAATCAAGCTGATGCGCTTGTTGCACAAACTGAGAAAACTCTTGGGGAAGTTGGCGAAGACTTTGATGCTGAAGAAAAAACAAAAATTCAAGCAGCAATTGATGATCTTAAAGAGACATTAAAAGATGAAAACTCTACTAAAGAGCAGATTGAAGAAAAAGTAAAAACTTTAACTGAAGCGAGCCATAAATTAGCAGAGCAAATGTACAAAAAAGATGAAAATGGTGAAGCAGGCGATGCTAAAGCTAAAAAAGAAGATGACGACGTTATTGACGCTGAAATCGACTAGATTCGTCATTTGATATTTTAAAATCTATAACTGTGATTAATTTATCACAGTTATACCCACATTATATAATTTATTCTCCCATTTAGACCCTAACAGCTTTTTTTCAACTTTAATCGATATAATACATAAGATTTATTTATATACTATATGGAGTGACACTTTGAAAAAACTACTACTAATTATTGGATTACTACTTAGCCTTAATGCCCAGCCCATTCATGATGCAGCCGAGTCAGGTGATGTTGATGATATGAAACAGATTCTTTCTTCAGGCGGTAATATTAATTTAAAAAATGCAAAATTTGAACAAACGCCTTTACAGTTAGCCGTGTATAATGAAAATACAACGATGGTTTCTTATTTATTGTCACGTGGTGCACATGTTAATGTAAAGATGAAAAATGGTCAAAGTGCGCTTTTTATTGCGGCTTATCATGGTGATATTATTTCTGTAAAGGCCTTGGTTAAAAAAGGTGCTGCTATTAATATGAAGGACAATAAAGGTTCAACTGCATTACATAGAGCAGCAGAAGGTGGAGATAAAGAGACAGTTGAATTTTTATTAGCTAAAGGCGCTAAGGTAAATGCAACTGATAAAGAAAATACAACACCACTTCATATCGCAGCTTATATGGGAAATGAAGACGCAGTATGGGCTTTAGTTGAAGATGGTCATGCTAAAATTAATATTATAAACTCTGAAGATATGACAGCTATCGATGAGGCTGATGAAGAAGATCACGAACGTATTATTAAAATTATGAAGAAGTATGGAACCTTATAGTTCTAACAATCTTCTCCTAGAGATTAACACTCTAGATTTCTCTTACGATAAAACTTCCCCCATATATAAAGACTTCTCTCTTAGATTAAATCGCGGTGAAATTAAGGCGATTGTTGGTGAAAGTGGTGCGGGAAAAAGCACACTTTTTGAGCTGATTTTAGGAAATTTAAAAGCAGATAAGGGAAGTATTAAATCAAGTAAAATTGCACAAGTTTTTCAAGACCCATACAGCTCTTTTCATCCCAGTTTTACAATTATAAATCAGATTGAAGATGTGTGTTCTATTGAGAATGTAGAAGAAATGTTAAAAGAGTTGAAACTTGATTTTAGACTTTTAGAAAAACTACCTCATGAGCTATCAGGAGGACAACTTCAACGCGCCTCAATACTTAGGGCTCTGTTAATGGAACCTGAGCTTCTACTGCTTGATGAACCCACTTCTGCACTGGATAATATTATTCAGTTGGATGTGATGAAGTTTTTAATAAGTAAATTGCCTTCGATGGGCATGTTATTGATTACACATGAATTAGATTTAGCGCATTGGTGTGCGGATGAGATTATTGAGATCTAAGTGAGTTTTTAGCGTTTGTGGTGTGATATTTCCCAGTAGTGGAGGTCCATAAAAAAGTTCATAATCATCTAGAAAAAATAGAGCAGGGTATTGTATTGTAAAGAGGTTTTCAATAGGATAACTCTCTTTTTGATCTTTAATAATGAGTACACAAACATAGTGTTGATTGACTTTATCTATATAGATTTGGTTCATAAAAACTGATTGCAGTAATTGTCTATTTTTCTCTTCATGTTTTTCAAAAATAAGAATAAGTAGTTTTTTATTTGTCTTCTTGGCCTGTTTATGCGCTTTTTCATAACTACTTTGCCATGAAATATGAGACGAGTAGAGAAAAGAGGGGGAGAGAAGAAAAATGAGTAAATATTTAAACATACTATTTAAGTAGTGAACTGATTCCTACAAATCCAATACCTGCAAATAAAACTGTTCCAAAAACATTTAACGCCATATTTATAAAAGCTAAAAGTAAATTTCCCCCTTGTAGGAGTAATACACTCTCTATAGCAAAGGTAGAATAGGTTGTTAGCGCACCAAGAATACCGGTAGTTAGAAATGATTTAACATGCATAGAAAAAACAGTGGTATACATAAAGTAAGCGACTAAAATACCCATTATAAAGCTACCAATAAGATTGACACCTAAGGTCCCATATGGCAAGTCATGAGGCACTTTGTGAGAAATCAATCCATTAAGATATGCACGACTCACCGCACCGATAAAACCACCACTACCTATTGCTAATATGCTCTGCCACGTTAACATCATAAGCCTTTTGCATTTTTTCTCTTAGATCTTCATACCAAGTTTTATTCTCTTTGGAAGCAAGAAATGAGTCTAAAAATTGTACATAAACCGTTCCGGAATGTGCCGTTTTACCTGAGAGATTAAAGTGGTAGGCACTTCTATAAATCACAACAGGTTGAATACGTAAATTAAACTTATTGGCCACGAGTTTTGTACCCGCTTTCCACTCTAACATTTTTCCAGTTTTTGAACGTGTTCCTTCAGGAAAAATGGCAATAGGGCGTCCATCATCTAATTTATTTTTGACATCTTTAATCAGTTTAATAAGAGAAGTTTTACTCTCTCTTTCGACTAAAATATCGTCAGGAAGTTTAACAATTTTTCCGAAAAATGGGATATCTGCAATCTCTTTTTTTGCAACCCAAGCGATATTTTTAGATGTTAGCCCTTCCATAATTCCGATATCAATATCACTTTGATGATTGATAATAAACATTTGTGTTTCAGGGTGAATACTCCCTTTTGTGGATGCTCTTAACCCCATTAGAAAACTAATAAGTCTTGAGCCTGCTTTAACTGCGTGAGGCTGTTTGTAGAAACGAAAAGTTAAAATCATATAGGTCATACCAAACACTAAACCTAAAGCAGAAAAAAACCATCTAATGTGTGCAAATATTTTCATTTTTAACCCATCCAATTTTATTATTAATATTTATTTTTATAAACCCATCTGTTCTACCTTGAATATCAAAGTTTTGTTGAACATCAATTTTGTCAAAGAGCGTTCCACTCTTCATAGGAAGAAGATAAACATCACTTTGTGCTTTAATACAGACGGCTTTTTCTGGAAGAAATATATAGATAAGATAGACAATACTTAAGACTATCGGAATAAAGTAGTAGTAACGACGATGTAAGATAAATACTACTAGAAAGATAAATATAACAACCGAGGCAAAGATAGACTTAATATAAACATGGGTTTTCTCTTTTGGCTTTATATCACTTTGTGTTGACACCTTATCATCATCGAGTATGATAGGAATGATAATAGATTCAAACTGTTTAGTTTTTAGATTAAAATAACTAAATTCTATCTCTTCTATCTCTTTAGATTGAATAGTGAAATAGGTCATATTTGACTCAGTATACTCATCACTTAAGGCTTCAAAACCCTCTTTCATACTCTCTTTTAAAGCAAATTTTTTCAGACTTCCTCTTTTTGAAGAAGCAGTAAAAACAGTAATATTTGACTTCCTATCAAATTTATTGGTTTTATAATCTATCAAAGTAAAGCTATCAGCTAAGACATTACTAAAGCCTTGAGGTGGGTTTAAGGTAATGACTTTTAATTTTTCAGCCTGAAGTAGTTTAGAGGCTATTACTTCTGAATTAAATCCAAGTAAGGTAATGTTAACATCAGGAAATCGTGCATATTTAGTATAGGCAATAAAATTGAATGTATCTAAATAAGCGTGCTTTTCTTTAGATCGAATAGGGATATTATTAAGAACTTTAACCCCATGAAGTTTTGGAAATTTGTACTCAATATCAGTAGTATTATTTAAAGCTGGAATTACTTTGTAAGTGACACTGAAGATTTCATCTTTAAAAACTTGTTTTGGAATCTCTGCATAGGAAGCATAAATACTATTTTGGTGAACAACTTCTACAATCTCTGGTAATACACTAAGGTTTTCTTCATAACTTAATGTGGTGTTGTCTTCAAAGAGTAGGGCAACATCAGATTCTAATGTTGCATTTTCTTCGTTAGCATGTAGGGTAAATAAAAGAAGAAGTAGGCTTAAAAAGTACTTCATATTTTATTTTAAAAAACCTTCTAGCATTTTACGTCCATCAGCAGAACCTAAAAGTTCTTCCATAGCGCGCTCTGGATGTGGCATCAGACCAAATACATTTTTCTCTTTATTAGAAATACCTGCAATAGAATCAACTGATCCATTAGGGTTAGAGAGTGAACCTGTCGCATCTGTATATTGAAGAAGTACTTGATCGTTTTTATAAAGATCTTTAAGACCATCTTCATCAATATAAAAATTTCCATCATGATGTGCAATAGGGATATTAACTACCGCATCTTTAGTACACTCACTTAAAAAAGTATTTTCATTAGAAACAACTTTTAGATGATGGTGCTTGGAAATAAAGTGCAGATGTTCATTGCGTTTAAGTGCACCAGGAAGCAGACGTGCTTCAGTTAATACTTGAAACCCATTACAGATACCTAAAACATTACCACCTTTATTGGCAAACTCTTTGACCGCTTCCATAACAGGGCTAAATTTAGCAATAGCACCTGAACGTAGATAGTCACCATATGAAAATCCACCAGCAACGACAACTAAATCAACATCAGAGTCTAATTTCTCTGCTTTGTGCCAGATAATCTGTGTTTCACAACCAAGGCTTTCAAAGGCGTGAACAGTGTCATGTTCACAGTTGGTTCCTGGAAATTGGAGTACCGCTACTTTTTTACGACTCATTTGATTAACTCAATCTCATAATTTTCGATTACTGTGTTGGCTAAAAGTGCTTCACACATCTCAGCTACTTCAGCACGTGCTTCTGCAGCATCTTCAGAAGAGAGCTTCATAACAATCTGCTTACCAACACGTACATCGTCGACACCTTTAAAGTTTAGTGAATCAAGTGCATGGTGAACTGCCTTTCCTTGAGAATCTAGTACGCCTGTCTTAAGTGAGATGTTAATAATTGCTGTCATTTTTTTTCCTATTTTTTGAGTGTTGTTTAATTTGTTAAAGATACGTTCTAAACCTTGGTGAAAAAGATCTTTATCCATTTTTCACCGGTTTCCATTCCCCAGCATTAAAAGTTACTAGGATTGATTTCATCAACTAAGTTGATATTTCTATATCTAATTTCCTTTTACTATGATGAGTGCTTTTAAAATATCTACACCCTCTTTAAGCTGAATGTCTTTATTCATCTGCTCTTTTGTGATGATGGTTTTATCATCTTTTTTCTTTTCGTCTTTTGTTGTCTCTTTTTTTACATCGTTAGTGTCAACTTTTTCAAGTTCACCCTCTAAATGTTTTTTAAGGTCGGCTTCTTTAATTGAATAAGCACTCTCTTTTGTTTGAACAACGCCTCGAGCTACTTCGATATCAGGAACAACACCAACGGCTTGAATGGTTCTTCCACTAGGAAGATAATAGCGCGCTATGGTGAGTTTAATAGCTTCATCCGCTGTAATTGGAAGGATGACTTGGACGCTGCCTTTTCCAAAGGTATTCTCACCAACGATAACCGCACGTTTATGATCTTGTAGCGCGCCAGAGACAATCTCTGAAGCAGAAGCTGAACCAGCATTAACAAGTACCACAACGGGAACATTTGTTAATGTTTTTTTACTGCTTGCGTTGTAGTTTCTATCTTCACTTGCGTCGCGACCTTTTTGTGAAACAATAGAACCACTGTCAACAAACACATCAACCAATCCAACAGCTTGATCTAAAAGACCACCTGGATTATTTCTTAAGTCTAAGATGATTCCGTCGACTTTTTTATTACGTTTTTTGATCTCCTTAGAGACATCAGTAACAACTTTTTTATCAAAGCTGGTTACACGAACATATAAAATGTTTTGACCAATTTCTTTGGCATATACTGATTGAATTTTAATAATATCGCGAACGATATGAATTGGTAAAGGTTTCGCCTCACCCTTTCTTACAATCATTAAGTCAATAGGTGTTTTAGGTTTCCCGCGCATAATAGAGACTGCATCATCAATGGTCATACTCAGTGTTGATTGTCCATCAATCTTTAAGATAATATCACCCGCTTCTAAACCCGCTTCATCGGCAGGTGTTCCTTCAATAGGAGAGATAACAGTTAAGGCACCATTTTTAATACCTACTGTAATACCTAAGCCACCAAACTCACCATTGGTTTGAACTTTCATACTCTCAAAACTCTTTTTATTTAAGTAGTTTGAGTGCGCATCTAAATTTCCCATCATCCCTTGAAGGGCTTTATCCATCAACTCTTCTATGGTGAGTTTATCAACATTGTATTTTTCAACTATGCTTAAAACTTTTGTAAATTTTGCTAAAGATTGAAGTCTTGATGCCTCTGTCGTTGGCGCATCAGCTACTGGTTCTTGCGCTAAAAGTGAAGTTGAAAACCCAAGTGCCAATGCACCCAGCGCGCTGATAAAACCAAAAGCGATATATTTTTTACTTTTCATATAATGTGTCCAAACTAAATAAGTATTTTTTAAAGACGCAATTATAGTATAAATCGGCTTTAAAATGAAGTGTGATTATAAATTTTTATAGTAGATGAATGGCTAACCAAAGTGCATTTGTAGAAGTTGAAGCGACACGATGTTTAATATTTTCTTTAATAAGCAGGGTGTCTCCTTGAATAAGATAATCAGTTTCACCATTTGAATACTCTAGTTTTGCTTCGCCTTGTAATAGTAATATCCACTCATCATGAGCTTCTAAATACCATTCTCCTGCCTTAGACATGTTTGAACTGATATGCTCTATATGAATATTGTCTTTTCTAAGAAGTGTGGTAAATGTTTCAGTTTCTGGTGACTGTGTGTTTGTTAATGCAAAAAGATTCATTTTATGTTTGTCTCTTTTTCTCTTCAAACAAAGTACAGTCTGTTCCTGCTGAACTTCTTACAACCTGAGAGGGAATTTGTTGTGATTTAAAGCCATAAGCCTTACATCCATGAGGCTTATCTTTTTCCCAAGTGACAAAATAGTGCTGGCATCTTCTGCAATTAATTCGTATCATTTTGAAATATTACTGTAAAATACTCGAAAATTTAATTATAAAGTGTCTATAAATGGAAAAAGTATTACAAATGTTGCAACTCCAGCAACAACTCAATGATGCCACTAATGGTGAAAACTGGGAAAATGGCGTGACTAAAAATGGAAAAAGTATTGATTGGAAGCGTTGTATCTATATGGAATGTGCTGAGATGATTGATAGTTTCTCTTGGAAACATTGGAAAAGTATCCATCAAGACCCTGATTGGGATAACCTTCAGATCGAAGTGGTAGACGTTTGGCATTTTATTATGAGTTTAGGTTTACAAGATTATCGTGTAAATATGCGTGGTCAGTTAGAAGATTTGGCGATTAATATCTCTCAAATGCCAGCATATCAAGAACTTACTTCAGGAAATGCTCATTTTACAACACCAGAAAATGTGATGGTAGAAGTAGAAAAAATCATGTTTATTGTTTTAAATAAAAAATCATTTGACCTTGAAACATTGATTGTTGACTTTTTTACCTTGGCTTTAAACAGTGACTTAGACATTACAACACTTTATCGTCTTTATGTGGGAAAAAATATTTTGAACCAATTCCGTCAAGATAATGGTTATAAAGATGGCAGCTATATCAAAGTGTGGAATGGTGAAGAAGATAATGTTGTCATGAAACGTATCTGGGAGCAAAATGGTGAATTGAAACCTGAGGCACTTTATAGAGAATTAGCTAAGGCATATACGGCACTTAGTTAAATATTTTTATAGATCTCAGGCAGTTCGTTTTTCCATCTTTTATGACACCAGAACCAGTGATCTGGTTCTGCTTCGATGAGGCTCTGTAAGACATCTGCTTGTTTCTGTGTTGCTTCACGAATATCTTTATCAGCATCATCGCTCTTCTCAACCAATACCTCTTCTTCAAAACGTAAAATAAAATGATTATCATCTACATTGTGTAAAAAGACAGGGATGACGGCCGCATTGTATTTGCGTGCAAGTTGCGCAGGTGAGGGGACTTGGGTACATGGATTGTCAAAAAATTGAACCACTTGACCATCGGCAGAACTGACACTTTGATCAATTAAAAGTGAGACAGACTCTTTTTTCTTCAAGGCTTTTGCTAAGTGTCTGATCGCTCCCTCTTTTTCATACATCTTTAAACCAAAGCGCGCACGGGCATTAAAAAGGTATTTTGAGAAGTAGGGGTTTTTGAGTGGCTTATAAACACCCAATGTTGGCATAATCATGCTTCCTATAGCCGCTGCACCTATTTCCCAGTTTCCAAAGTGGCCCGTAATGAGAACCACTCCACGTCCCTGTTCAATAACCTTATCTAAGATTTCTCTGTTTTCAATAGTAACCATCTTAGCAATATCTGCATGGCTTAATTTCTGGTTTTCGATGATTTGTACAGAATTCAAGATTAAATTATGGAAACATTTTCGAGTGAGTTCTTCTATACGTGTCTCACTGAGACTCTCTCCAAATGCAAGTTTTAAATTAATACGAATAATATTTCTATGTTTTTTCGAGAGTGCATAAGCAAGATGAGAAAGAGAAAGATATATTTTTTTGCGTAAAAAACGTGGAAATAACATTAAAATATTGCTAATGATTAAAAATAGAAAATAGCTGATCATTTGAGAAGTTCCTGTGCGGTTCGAGTGACTTTATGTATATCTATCTGTGCAATAGAAAAGTCTTGTTTATTGATCTTTTTTACATCAACTTTTGAGGGAGAGTGCAGGGCAATATTAAGATCTGTTTCATACATCATACGTTCATTTGTGGGACCAAAAAGTGTGATGGAGGGAATGTTTTGTGCCCAAGCCATATGCGTAGGACCAGTGTCATTGCCAATAACTAAGTCTGCGTTAGAAATTAAGGTGATGAGTTCACTGAGTGAAAGTTTAGGGGCCACTTTCGCGTTTTCAGCGCGTTGAGCGATCCATGAAGCCAACTCTTTCTCCTCATCATTGCCCCAGATGAGTATGACATTAGATCCAAGTGCGCGCGCTACTTCTTTAAAAGATTCTTTGGGATAGACCTTTGATGGCCATGAAGCACCTAAAACAAAGACAACATTTTTTTGATCTTTTTTAATCAGTGCACAACTCTTTTCGTAGGGGAAAATTGGACTTTTATTTTTGATGTAGTTTTCACTGTAGTGACGTGTTAGTGCATTACAAACAACTTTAACATTACGTACAATAATGTTCTCTTCATAAGGAATATTACTGCTTGATTTATAAAGATACGCCGAGATACCTTCTTTAGAAGAAGATGAAGAGAAACCATGAATATTTCTTCCTATCATTCTTCCTACAATAGCTGACTTTAACAACCCTTGCATATCTATCAATTTATCAAACTTACCAAGGGCATTCAGTTGTCTTTTAATACTGATAAAATCTTTGAGTTTTTTAGATTTTTTAAGTCCTGGAATATCGATACCATGAACTTTATGAATATCTGGGTGATTTTGTAAAATCCCCACAAATCCACTTTGAGTAATCCACTCTATTTTTGCGTGTGGATAGTGCTTCTTAATAATTTGCAAGACAATGGCGGAATTAATAATATCACCCAGCGCGCTGAGTCTAATGATACCTATACGGAACTCTTGTTTATTCATAAACGAATAATATCGCACATTTTGCTATAATTGCATTAATTTAAAATAGGAGGATAATATGAAAGAGAGAGACATATATAAATTTTCAGATAATAGAACTAAAGCGCGTGCTTATTTTTGTTATCTTTTTACAAAAAATTTACCTAATAAACTCCCCTCTATTACCTCAGAAGCCATTGTTGGAAGACTGAGAAAAATCAATGGTGACTTGAAACGTTCTGAGGGTGTGTACCTTTTAGACGAACGTGGTATTCAGGTTTCACCAACGTATCTCCAATCCAATCAACTTGATGATGATGTAGGTCAAATACGTTCAACAAGAGCGTATTATTACCGAGCGATGAAAGAAAAACGCTGTACGATTACAGATCCATATCCTTCATTAATTACTCAAGAATTAACCATTACTGCCTCTCAGCCTATCTTTGATGAAAATGGTAATATTAAGTATGTTGCTTGTTTGGATATGCCATTAGATGAAGTGCTTAAGATTACACAACCTGTCGCTTTAGATACGGTGGCTGTTAAAGTTTCAGTTATTAGTTATTTTGCTTTTAGTGTGGGACTATTTTTTGTTGCAGCACTTTTATTTGTTAAAGCGATCGCCGTATTTGTGCCAATGGGTTTAGACTTTAATGCTATTGAAGTGAAAGATATATTTAAAGCAACGATCCTCTTGACTTTAGCCTTGGCTATATTTGATTTGGTCAAGACACTGTTTGATGAAGAAGTACTGGGGCATGGTAAACATCATGAGAATAATGGTCCACACCCTACGATGATTCGCTTTTTAGGCTCAATTATTATCGCTTTGAGTATAGAATCATTGATGTTGGTTTTTAAGTTTGCGATGACCGATCCGGCACTGCTTTTAAATGCGATATACATTATTGGTGGTGTAGCCCTATTG
>JADGDM010000035.1 GCA_016744905.1 Sulfurimonadaceae bacterium
GTATCAATTCCATCCCCAAGGTTATAGATATAAGTATCATCGTCTAACCCTCCATAAAGAGTATCATCATCTTTTCCAGCAGCAATAGTATCATTACCTTCGCCTGTGAATATTCTGTCTTTCCCCGTACCTGTATCAACATTTACCGCACCTTCATAGCGTAAATCATCATCACCATCGGTAGTGTCTTGAAGCATTGTCATCTGTGCAATATTCAGTAGTGTTCCATCACTAAATTCAATATTTTCAACTCTATTGTCTTTATTAAACCAATTTAAAATAGTGATTTTATCACTTAACTCATCAAAACTTTTGCCATCTTCTCTCAAAGCAATAACAAGATTATTACTTCCATAAACAGTCTTTGCAACAAGATCGCTCTCTTCAATACCTTCACCAAATTTTAAAGTATCAAAACCTGCATTTTTTTGAGTTCTGTTTCGATATCCATAATGGTAATCATCATAAATTGTATCTGCCCCATCACCAATATTGAAGATATAGATGTCATCATCTAAACCAGCTTCTAGCCTATCACTTCCACTTGATCCTGAAAGCGTGTCATTACCTTCATATGATTGAATATAATCATCACCTGCACCAGCAACAATAGTATCATTAGCACTTGAAGTAATAATAGAATCATTACCACCTTGTGCATCAATTGAAGTCTCGCCAATATAACGCACATAATCATCTCCATCACTTAGCTCTTGAAGCTGTGTTATCTCAGAAATATTCAGTGCCGTTCCATCTGAAAGCTGAATTGACTCTATACGATTTTTTTCATTAAACCAATTTTTGATTATTATCTGATCAGTGAGTTCTGAAAAACTTTTTCCATCTTCTCTAATTGCAATTGTTAAATCATTACTACTATCTTTAGTTTGAATAATTAAATCTTCTTGGACAATACCCTGTGCAAAAACGATGGTATCGTTCCCTGCATCAAATTCTCTAGTTCTCTCTAGCCCATCAGGATGATACTCATCATAAATAGTATCTATTCCATCACCCCGTTTAAATAGATACTGATCATCACCTAGTCCTCCACGAATATAATCATCACCTTCACCTCCAGTAATACTATCGTCTCCTAGTGAGCTGACAATAGTATCATCACCTGATCCTGCTTCAACAACAACACTCTCTTCATATTTTAGATAATCATCGCCTTCACTTGCATCTTGAAGCATAGTGATTTCTGCAATCCCGAGCTTACTGCCATCATTGAATAAAATATGTTCTACTCGATTAGACTCTTTAAACCAATCTTTGATAATAATTTGATCACTAAGCTCATCAAAAGTTTTTCCATCTTCTCTAATAGCAATAACTAAATTATCATTATTTGAAAACGCTTTTGCAATTAAATTTTCAGCTAAGATACCTTCACCAAATTGAAGGGTATCTTCTCCAGCATTGGCCTGTGTTGGATTATTAGTTCCATATGGAAAATATGCATCATAAATATTATCAATACCATCACCAATATTAAAAATATAGATATCATTACCCGCACCAGCTTGTAAGATATCATTACCACGTCCACCAGTAATCGTGTCATTACCTTGTTGTGAAATAACTGTATCATCTCCTGCTAAGGCATCTACTACAGCGTCACTGTATGAGTATTGTAGATAATCTGCCTCTTGTGTACCGATCTGTAAGCTTTGGATATCAATTTCTGCACCACTATAGAGATAGAAGTTTTCAACTCTATAATTTTTATCTAAATATTTTTCAATAATTACTTTATCCGCTAAATCATCAAATGAAACGCCCGTCTGAGCTAGACCTATATGAATATCTCCATTGGCTTGAATAACTACTTGAATATCTGATAAAGAGACATCTTTACCAAAAATAAAAGTATCATCTCCTCCAGCATCAGAGATGATATCATGACCATCATCTTCATTGAAGAGATACACATCATTGCCAGCTCCACCATAAAGAGTATCATTACCAGCGCCACCACTTAATGTATCATCACCTGCTAATGTTTCAATAACGTCATTACCAGCTCCGCCATATACCGTGTCATTAAATGCTGCACTTTGAATATGGTCATCACCAGATTCTAGTTGTACATCTGCTTCTTGATAAGAATAACGTATGTAATTATTTCCATTATTTGACGTTTGAAGTAATTCGATATCTTTAGCACTCGCTATCCCAGAATCTACAAATACAAAGTGCTCGATATTACTGTTTTTTTGAAACCAAGATTTAATAGTAAATTTATCACTTAACTCATCAAAACTTTTGCCCTCTTCATTGATGGCAATAATAAGATCAGTAGTGCCCTCAACAGCGCGCACAGTAATATTATCAATAGTAATTCCTGCACCAAATTCAAATACATCTGATCCTGCATTTACAGAAGGTCGTCTCCAACGATAATTATTAATATGAAAATCATGTACCAAGTCACTTCCATCACCTATATTAAAGATATAAGTATCATTCCCTGCTCCACCATAAAGCGTATCATTACCTTGATTGCCTTCTAAATAATCATCACCCTTACCTGCATTGATAATATCATTGCCTTCTCCTGCATCAATATAGTCAGAACCACCCAACGCATTGATAGTATCATCACCCTTCAAGGTACTAAAAAACTCTGAGCGATCCGTTGCATCAAAAGTATCATTTCCATCAGTCTGAAAATATTCTTGAAGTAACTCTGTAATATAAAAAGAGCCACCATTTGAGAACTTAATAGATTCTACACGTGTTGCTGTTCTATTCCAATCTTTTAAAGTGATACGATCATTCAGTTCATCAAAGCTTTTACCCTCTTCTTTGATGGCTAAAATCAAATCACCTTGGATACTTTTAAATACAATATCTTCCGTACTAAGCTCTCCACTAAAGATCAATGAATCAAAGCCTGATGCATCTTTAATAATATCTTGACCATCACCTCTCTCAAAGAGATAACTATCATCACCAGAGCCACCATCTATAAAGTCATCACCACGCCCTGCAAGAATCTTATCATTACCTGCGCCTGCTGAGATAACATTATCGGCATCATCTGCAACAATAAAATCACTACGTCTGCCAAAGGTATAGTTCTCATTAAAGACACGAGCATTCAGACTACCTGAAATGATATCAAATACATAGCGCGCCAGTTCACGGTTCTCGATCTGTTCTAAAAGTTGATCTGAATCCATGGTTAAGATATCTGAGTTCCATAAACCTTGAATGGTCTCTGCTAACATCAACTTTTCTTTTAAATTATGTGTGCCTGAGTTAAAGTAGTCACTTAAATCTTTAACAAATGCTGTCTCATCACTAAATATATAAAGGTCTTTTTCCATATCATACTGAGCGTTTTTAAAGACATCTTTATAAACACTTTGGGCAAGATATGAAGCAATATAACGTTCTTTAGCTGCGTCAAATGCATCTTCTATGTACCCAGGAAGAAAATTTATACGTCTTTGAGATGGTATCCAGATATAGGTATATGTCTTTCCATTTCTAATATACGATCTGCGAATTCCAGGTTCCCAAGTTCGTCCTTCAACCCAGTAGTTATACTCCACTGCGTTCGTCAAAACCTTATCAATAACAAATCGCTCCATAATCCATGCTTGATCACCAACGGTTAGAGCACCTTCTCTTGTTACTCCATTTTTTCTATGCACATCTGCTAAGCCTGTCCATTCTAAAAGATACTGATCAAATCCTTCAACAATCTTTCTGACATCCGTTCCAAACCCTTGCGCCATCTCTTTTAACTTGTCATTTTGGTTATAAACGATTAGAGAATCACGTACATGACCAAATCCTCTGACATTAACCAAGTCATAAGTCGCTGGATCGATATCAACCACTTCATTATCGATGTCGTATCTCGTCTTTACAGGATCCATCTGAAGCAGTACATCACCTATCGCTTCTAGGCTATTCTCTTCATCTCTATAGCGAGAGAGTTCTGAGATAACATTTCCATTATCTTCATACTCTACATGTACAGCGGTTAGATCTATCTCTTTGATACCTGCTTCTTTTAGAGTCTGTAGTTCACCCTCATCTGTGATGGCGTTTTCATTTTTATCATTCCAGAGTTTTAGTTGAGAGTAGAGTTCATCTTTTTGGTTGATAAAGCCATCTTTGTTTGAATCAGCTACTTCTCGTAGCTCTTTAAAGCCACTCGTAGTTAGATTTCCAAATACTTCATTGATACCTTCAATAACTCCATTACCATCTCTATCAAAGGCAAGTAAGCTATCTCCACCACTAATCCAGCCTGTTTTTATTTTAACACCTTCTCCACCCATATCGAAGTAGATATTACTCTCATCCATATCTATAGTCTCTATGTATCCACTCTCATCAGTATCAAGAACTAAAGGATCTCCTCTAGGGATAAAGAAACTATCTGATGGGTCATAAGGACAAACGGGAGGGCCTGATTTACTGGTGGTGAGTTCATTAATATTCTCAATCTCTTCTGTATCTACCAGTGTAATACCCAGCGCACCATCAAAGTAATTTTTGATAGTGATAGATTCTCCACCACCAGTTACTTTAAGAGTACTACCCATTTTTACAAATTGATTACCATACTCATCTTCATAGAACTCTGGTTTATAACGATCTTCGTATTCAAAAGTAGACTTTGTACTTTTACTACTTTTACATGTGATAGTGGTATGAATATGAGTGATTTCATATTTTTTAATCTCTTCTATACGTTTCGCTGTTCCTAATGTGATGTTGTTAAAAGACACACTTCCTTGTCCGTCACTATCATCAACAGTATCACCATTGTCAGTTATATATCTATCAAAGCCTGATCCACCTTGTAGGTTGTCACTTCCTGGGCCACCATCTAAGATGTCATTACCATCTCCACCCTTTAAGATATCGTTACCTGCACCACCATTTAGATAATCATTACCGGCACCACCATCTAAATAATCATTACCATCACCACCATAGAGATAGTCATTTCCTTCATCTCCATAAAGATAGTCATTCCCTTTATCTCCATAAAGAATATCATTACCTGTTCCACCATGCATGATATCATTACCATCTCCACCCCAAAGAACATCATTACCCGGGCCACCTTTTAAGACATCACTGCCTTTACCACCTTCGATGTAATCATCTCCAGCTTTACCATCAATATAATCACTCTCATCCGTACCCAACAAGATGTCATCTTCTTCAGTACCGATAATATCATCTTCATCAATATCGTCGTCGTCCAGATCATCGTCGTCGTCATCGTCTTCTTCATAATCATCATTAATAATAGTACCCATACCTGGAAGAACTGAGATATTATTATTTCCCCCTAATTCAGCAGAACTTACAACAGATGCATCAAGCCATAGATCTTCATCATCTTCAGCGTCAGTATCACCTTTGATTTGTAAGCTAACTGTTTGAGTTTGATTTAATGCATCTAATGTCACTTCATAACGACTCAATGCTCCATAATCACTACTATCTGCATCTATCCCTTCAACAGAGAGAGACAGAGTTACAGTCTCATCACCTTCAAGAACTTTAGAGCTTGAAACGGTAAAGTTCATAGAGTTAAATCCATTATCACCCTCAACAGTACTTGGATCACTTATACGAATCTCCAAAGAGTCTAAGTTAGCATTATCAGTAATCGTTCCTACACCATCTACATCTGCGGTATATGTTAAATCATTGCCTTTAGCATCCGTAACATTCCATACTACTACATCAAAAGTTTCATCTGATTCAGTAACATCATCTATGAGTAGTTTTGTTCTTGCTGTTGTTTTTCCTGTTGTTTCACCTTCTTCTATTGTCACGGTCGTTTCTATCTTATAATAATCATTATCTTGAGCACTGGCTGTATCATCCATTGAAGAGAGGTGAACAGTGATATCTTTACCAAGTGCTTCACTAATAGTGACCTTAAACTCTAAGAACTCTCCTTCACTGCCCGTTTCACTTGAAACTGATACAATGATTGGAGTATCACCACTTAATATAATACCTAGCTCATTATCTACTTTCTCAAAGTCATTAATTAAAACACTTGAGTTTCCTTTGATAAATACTAAAGATTTCTCCTCTTCATTATAAACATATGAACCGCCGTCACCATCGTAAATCAAAGTTCCAGTAGTCGTAGTCTCTTTGCGAAGAATCCCTCCTGTCAGTTGAACGCCTTCAAATTTCACAACACCTTCACCATCAGTATCGGATATTACATCACCATGACCAGCTATATAAGTATCAAATCCTTCTCCACCAAATAGGTTATCACTTCCTGCACCACCATTAAGATAATCGTTCCCGTAGCTTCCAACTAATCTATCATTCCCACTAAGTCCATAAAGTCTATCATCTCCACTATGTCCATTAAGTGATTCAGCTCCATTAAAGCCAAATATAATTCTTTTACCACTACCACTATCTCCATACTCAGTATTTGTCGCAATATCTAAGTAATACTCTTTATATCTACTTAATTCAGTATTTGCTCCAAGAGCCCCATTAATATGCGTTTTTGCTACATTATGCCAATATAGCATTGAAGCTCTATCCGTAATATAGTTTTCCGTATAATCCACAGAATTAATAACATCTCCACTGATAGCATACGATTTTAAATTGACTAAAGCAGCTAAAACTGAATTATCACTTTTGGCTAAAGATATTATTTGGGATTTTGTTTTTTTAAGAAGATTCGTAATTTGATTCGTATCAGATGTTGTTTTAAGAATAAAATCTGAAAATTGCTTATATAAAACTAACGCTTCTATATAGCCATTCCTATCTGCATTACCTTTGCTAAGATTCAATTCATATGAACTTTTAGCATTTTTAACCGTGTGTGTTAGAGTTATTCCATCTTTCAAACCTATAAGTGTGTAAGCATCTCTTTCATATGGGGCTAGATTTTCGTGATACTCTTCTAAAAGTAATGTCTCTTTTACTGAGTAGTTTGTGGAAAGTGTCATCACATTATCAATAACTTTTCCCGCAACATTTGGGCCTACCCATCGATCATAAGAAGTACCTATATTATTTGCTACAAACCCCCCTGCGAAGTAACCAACGGCTACAGCACCTATAGCAATAGCAAGAGGATAAGTAGCAGGATTTAAGGCAGCTCCTGCCGCCAATGAAACAAGCTCAGCAGTTGCAACACCTGCAATAGATTTTGCTAATGCTTTTTTAAAATTAGTTCCATTCCCATAATCAAGCACTACACTTACTGGTACAAACACACCATTCTTAAAAATTTTAAGAGAAATTTTTGCCCCATTTGATAAAGTAGAACCATTTAGATTTTCTGCATAAGAAGATGCCAAAGCACCTATCATATTTGCTAAAGCCACTCCCTCATTAGCATTTGAAGGTAAGATACCATTACTTTGTAAAACTTCAATTATATCACTCTGTGCCCAGCTTCCTGATTCTTCTATTTTATCTGCCATTGTCAAATCCTGCTATTATTTTTTTTGTTTTATTAAAAGTTTTACTATAAATGAAAACCTGACTATCTAACTCTAAATTCATGGCTTTTACATCACAGTATTTAAATAAGATGTAATCTTCTAAATTAGAACTAGCTAAACTACTTGCTCTCAATCTTTCTTGTTTACTTAATCTTCTATACCCAATATCATTTCTTGCATACTTTAAAAATTCCTGTTTATAGATATAATACTTTTGCAACATTTTATTACTACAAGACAACTCACCATATTGCATCTCAGCGTAAGTTATAGCACTCATTAAGGTTACTCTTAATCCCATCAATTCAGGATAGATAAGCTGATGATTTTTCATCATTTTATGTAGCGTTTGAGAGTTGTCAATTTTATCTTTTGTAATATCTAACCAATTTGAGAATTTATTTAATCTTATAAAATAATCTTTATCCTCTGTCCATTGAGTTAAAATAATATTATAATCTTTAGATAAATGTTCATGAACCGTCCTAACCCCAAGCGTATAATGTAAAAAACTAAATTTCTCCCACCATACACTAAAAAGAATTGTGGTCATATACCTATTAACTTCATCATAATATTTATCTTTCATAGAGTTATTCATTAAGCTCTCAATAATACCTTCTACCTCAATAAGCATCTCTTTTGCTTCTGCTTTATAGATGGCTGGATGTCCACCTATCCTTAAGATATAACCTAAGTCATCCGGTGTGAGTTTGTCGAAGTCTATCGGTGCAGCCATCGCTCTAATATATTGTGAATAAAAGTACTCATATCTCCATATAGCTCTCTCCGCATCATCTTTCGGAATAAACTCAAATCCTTTTTGCATTAAGTACTCTTGAACATCTTGATAAGGTTCTATGAGTTTCAATCCTATTGGTCTATAGTAAAGATTTCGATGTGCTATAAAAAAATCATAATGGAACAGAACCAAATCCGCGACTATTTTGTAGGCTTTTGCTTGAGGATAAGCTCTCTCATCTGAAAAATAATCTGTAGCCTGATTAAGATAAAAGAAGCAAAATGTTGCGAAATAAGCCAAGATAAAAAACTTAAAAATTCTGTTTTTCACTAAAGAGTATAGAAGATTTTTTTCAATATCTAAAGTGACCTCTTCTTTTGCAAAAAAAATTTTGAACTGTCCAAAAGACATATATAAAAAGAGAGCCCCTCCAAAGAGAATGACAAACATTAGTAATACAACTACTATGTAATAAAAAAATGATTCAAGATAAGGCAATAAAAAATCCTTTATAATTTATTTAAATAGCATTTTAACAAAAATATCATAATATTGTGATTATTTATAGCAGTTTGACGAATAAACTTACTTTATTCCCAAGATTAGTGTTACTTATAAGAAGAAGTTAAAATATTTATGATTTTACTTATCTAATTTAATGAGATTTTGAAGTAATTGTTTTGTAATAAATGAGAAGTTGCTTTATTAGTTTTAGTAGGTTTTTGCCAGTTTTACGGCGCGCTCAGCATTGATCTTTCCATAGGCATGTTCTAGGTTAAAGCCTACATCATCATAAGCTACGTTACCTATCTTATCTGCACTATTAATGATTATCTCTCTTACTTGTGATGGGGTAAGATTTGGGTTGATTGAGAGTATCAGCGCGCTGACTCCTGAGACTATTGGCGCTGAGGCAGAGGTTCCTTTAAATAGGTGGTAGTTGTTGTTTATTTCACCGTTTAGTTCTGAATTTTTATTGTCTCCAAAGAAGCCTAATTCATCAGTGGTGAGTACCCCGATATTTTCACCACTAGGAGCTACGATATCTATGTTTGATCCATAGTTTGAGTAGGTAGACTTTGTAGAGTATTCACTACTTCCACCTACACCTATCACAAAGGGGAGTTCTGACTCATCTTCTATGGATCCATCTAGGTTTTTATTGCTGTTACCTGCGGAGAAGACAACGGTGATGTTTGATTCTACGATGCTTCTTATCTCCGCACTTATTATCTCACTAACGTTATCTGTTCCCCATGAGTTGTTTATGACTTTTGCACCTGCATTTTTTGCGTACTCAAATGCTTCTATGATCTCACTATCAAAACCTTGTGTGCTAAAGAAATCAACCTTGATAAGAAGAAGGTCTGCATTGGGAGCAACCCCTACTCCACCTACACTGTTATCACTAGCAGAGATAACACCTGCGGTATGTGTTCCGTGAGAAGCGTAGTTACTGCTATTGCTTACATCTACTCTACGAGTAGAGACATTATAAGTCGTTATTTTAGAACTGTTCATATCATCATGACTCACCTCAAAACTGTCATCAATGATGGCAATTAGAACACCCTCACCTTTTGTATACTCCCAAGCATTTTCTAAACAGATAGAGGAGCTTGGATTGATGTTATTGTTACGAGTAAAGTTATTATCATAGGCATTAAGGTGCCAGTTATATCCATGTAGGGCTTTAGGCTCTTGTGATGAGAAACAGACAGCCGTAGATAGAGTAGATTCTACACTTAGACTGATTCTTGAGCCATTACTATCTTGAACACCATCATTTACTATCAGCTCTATGACATAGGTACCTTCTATATCTGGAATAAATGTTGGGTTGACTATATTGGGATCTGTGATACTAGATTGGCTTCCATCAGGTTTTGTGAAAATACTCCACTGATAATTTAGAGGATTTGAGTTATTTGAGATACTGCTTGATCCATCCAATTGTAGTGCTGTTTGTAAGTAGAAGGTTCTATCATTACCTGCGTCTGCTGTGGGTGCATTGTTGGCTATGATACTTACTGTATCAACTTCAGAACTATTGATGCCATCATGTACACTCAAACTAATTAAGTACTCTCCACTTTTATCTGCAAGAAAAACTGGGTTTTTTAAATTCTCATCTGAGATTAATGCTGCACTGCTATTGGGTTTTTCTACTATAGTCCAGCTGTATGTCAATGTATCATTATCCTCATCATAGCTCTGCTGTGATGAGAGCTGTACCAAACTCTGAGGTGATATGATTTGATCCTCTCCAGCGTTGGATATAGGGAGTATATTGCTTGCAATTATTTTTATAAAACTGGCACTACTGCTAAATTGTCTATTTTTTACAATAAGTTGAATAATGTATTCACCATCTACATCAGGTGTGAATGTTGGGTTTATTGTATTGGGGTTGATGACACTTGAGTAAGCATTGCTTGGTTTGGAAGTGATACTCCATTGATAGCTAAGTGTATGTGCTTCGCTGTCTGAGCTTTTTGAAGCATCTAAGGTCAAGGTTGTTAATGTATGAATAGTGAGTGATGATCCTGCGTTGGCAGTTGGTTTGGAGAAGAGCTCTTCTCTTGGGGAAGTATCCTCTTTTTTAGTACATCCAGCGAATAGTATTAACGCTGATATTATCACATATATTATACTTTTCATGATGGAATTGTATCTAAAGATGTTATGAAGATGCTCTACTTTATGTAATAGTTATCATAAGTGTTTGATAGCTCGTTCATAATCGTCATGAGAACTATAGCAATTAAAGAGGGTATATTCTTGATCATATTGTTCAATAATAACACGAAGCCCTTTTCCATGATCCACATCAATTTTATAATAATCCTTAATTCGCTGTACAGGCCCACACTTATAAGGAATTGAAATTGTATGTAGATTAACACAATCATCTAAGTATTTTTCAAATTTTTCCATTATTTCTATAAACTCTTTATTTCGTCTTCCTACTCTTTTTTTAGTTCTAATAAACTGAGGAGAAATTTTATATTTCATCTAATATGCTCACAAGTTTATTTAACACATTGCCTTTGACATCCATTAAAGCTAAGTAATGCTCATATGAATTAAGAAGTAACTCCGTTGATGAAATAAGTTTTTTTAGAGGTAGCTCTTTTTGCAAATCATAAAGTTTATCCAATAATGTATCAACACTGTTGTACTGATCTAATTTTTCTCGGTACTCTTTTAAGTGATCAAAATTCATTTCTCTGTATTTGAGGGCGTTGTCTTCACTCATCGGTTTATAAGAAGCTTGTTCATTAAATTTTTCTATCTGCTTTGAGAACATATCATCAATTACTTGTCTGTTTTGCTCATTCAATAAAGAATTGTCATTAAGAAGCTTTTCATTAGACTTTTTAGCTTCTTCTATAGCCTTTTGTGTTACTTCAAATAAACTAGCCGTATGCGCTGTTTTATTGATTTGCAGAGTACTATGAAAGTTTTTAAGATATTCAATCTCTTTATTTTTGTAACTGTAGATAGTTGAAAAAGTTTCAGTAAGTAATTCAGATGATTTAATTAATTTTGAAAAAATTGTAAAATCGCTACGGGTTATATTATTATTTATTTTAGATATTTTAAGAATTGTCTTTATAACTAAATTGTTATTTATACCACTGTTTTGAGAAAACAATTTATATTCTAATGCACCCATACTATCCCTAATATATTTTTGAATAAACTATACCAAATAGTTGATTAAAGAGTTATCTTTACTTACATTTTAAGCGCTATAACAAATACTAAAAATAGAGAAAAAACAGATGATAAAAATCCTGATAGAAGATAATAAAATAGGGATTTAATCAAATACACAGTAGTGGATATAGCAACTAAATATTCTAATACATATAGTATTGTCGCTCTTTCACCTAGACTGAGATCTATGCTTATGTAAGCTTCAATCGCTTGGTATATTTCATTTGCATAACTACTTAATTGAGAAAATATCAAAAAAATGTTTTCAACATTAAATTCAATTTCTGCTTGTTTTAGTAATATATTTATAATAATAATTGAAAAAATATGTGTATATACAAACTTCTTCCAACTGAATTTACCAAATCTCAAAAAACCTAAATCATCTATTTGCAGTTTCTTAACTGAGGTCCCTAAGTAAACAAATATTCCTGCCATTATTCCCGCAATAATTACAGGCTGTGGGAAAAATAATGATACAATCATAATAGAGACTATAGGAAAAGCGATAATTCCTAAAACTAAGGCATATGATTTTAATAAAATGGTTAAAATATACTCAAATAAATTGATATAGTGTGAAGATGCGTATGACATTTTTATCCTTTTTGATAACACTACATAGTTCAAAGGCTATTTTTTTTACGAGCTTAAATGTAGATATTATTTAATACCTCACCCCTCACTTTTTCACTCTGTGCTCTAATATGTGGTAGATAATATCCAAGCGTATAAGAGTATATGTAATCTTTTTCGCTTAGTTTGGTGCTTGTATTTTAGTTGACATTCTTTCCCTTGAAATAGAATTATACCAATTTTAACACTGAATTCATTCTATGGCTTTATGAAATAATAACACTTAAGATATAATCTCAAAAAACATTATTGGATATATATTATGATTTTAAAAGCATTCGATTCAAAGCAAGAGTCCTTGGATACGTTAAACCGATTATATAAACAAAGCAGTAGTGAAAAACAAAAAGCACTAATTTTTAAAGAGATCACTCTAATAAAAAATGGAATAGATGCAGAGAAGCAAAACGCTTACTATATTGATTTTTACATAGAAAAATCAAAGAATCTCATAGTTCTACATGATATACGCCTTGAGCATAAAGGCAGAACTGCACAGATTGATCACATGATATTAAGTAGAGTTGGAATAGAACTTTTAGAGAGTAAAAGTTTTAAAGGCGCATTAACCATAAATGATGATAGTTCTCTCTCAGTACAATATAGCAGTAATACTAAAAGCTTCCCTAATCCGATAGAGCAGAGTAAGAGACACGCAGATGTTGTTCGAATGTTTATTGAGGATAATGCAGGACTAAGTAAGAGAATTAAGCTCTTAGGAGGTATGCAAGTTGATAATGTAGTTTTGATACACCCCGAGACAATAATTACCAATAAGGTTCTTCCAGAGCATTTCTTCCGTGCGGATACTTACATAAGTAAGAGAACAGAAGAGATTGATAAAACAGGTATATTACAAACATTTAAATTGGTTTCAAAAATGATAGATATTGAGTCTGTGCAAGAGTTGGCGGAGCTATTTAAGAGTGCCCATACCCCTGCTAAGTTTAACTATGAGATGAAGTATAAGATGTCGAAAGAACCTCAGTCAGTAAAAGAAAAGGAGGTTGCGATTACAGAAGAGGTCAAAGAAACTACAGAGGTTCCAGTCGAGATAAAGTCTAAAGTAACTTTAAAGGAAGGTGATAGCTGTCCGTTTTGTACAAAACCTTTAGTATTGAGAATGGGAAAAAATAAAGTAAGTTTTCTTGGATGCAGTGCTTATCCTCGGTGCCGTTTTACTAGAAGAATAGCTACACAACCTTTAGTAAATTAAAAAAATTAAACTACTTGTTTTGCTTATCTTGTATGATATTTTTAACGTCAGAAACATGATTAAGGTGCGTTTTTAATTTGCTAGATAGTTTTTCATCATTTATAAGTGCTAAGTAATGATGGCCATTAAATTAAACTGAAATTAGATATATACGCAATCCAATAATATTGGTGACCAAAATCTAAGAGAACTGTGTTTTAGTTTCCCCTTGAGTTATTATATGTTGGTAATGCCAAATGCGCTAGAGATTCTGATCCAAACCCTTTCTGGGTAATCTTCTTTCTTGTACTTTTGTCAGAATTAACAATATTGTATTTTCTAGTCGCTCCTACAAAAATTGGTAACTATGTAAATGAAAAGAAGGCCGAGCCTAAATAGACTTAGTCACCCGTCCGCATGTAAGACAGTTACAAACTATTTTAATTTCTGTAATTCCACATAATTATTAGATCCATCATCACTTTTGATCTTATATCCAATGCCTAACAAGTTTTGAAGACTATCATCACTCATACCTAATGCTATGAGACTGTAGCCTTCATCTATCAACCATTGTGTACGATGCCTGCCATTTACAAAGTGAAGCTGAGTACCAATTAAACGTACAGAAGCTACCTTAAATGTATTTCTAACCCTATTGCAAAAACTTTTAAATGCCCTGCTTTCAGTACTATATGCTTCTATCTTATCTCCCTTTAACTGAGCAAATAATGTCTCATCAAATTCAAGCATAACAAGCTTGAAACCATAGCCACTGCCTTCTAACTCATAATCAAATTCCTGTTGCATTTCCTATTCCCTTAAATCAATATTAGAAATTATACTACTTAAAAAAAGATGATTCTCAATATAAACTTTTTTATAAGTGTAGTCAATGGCTACACCAAAGAGTTTAAACTCACGAACAAGATAGTTACACTTACTTTACTTCATGAAGAGTACATAGAGCGTTGCCCTACTAGTGTAGCTCTAAATAAAACTCTATAGTCTTATCTCTATTAAAGATAGAAACATATTAACTCATTTAATAAATGGGTAACGGGTAACATACGTTACCCTAATATATTGTTATAATATTTTTTCTGCTATAATAATAAAACGATTAACAAAAGGACACTTCATGGAAAAGACAAAAGGTATTACATTTGAGGAAGTAGAAAAAATTGCTTCAGGCATGCTTCTCAATGGAATTCAGCCAACTGTTAGAGGTGTCCGCTCTGTAAGCGGTGGCAAGTCAGAAGTAGTCAGTAGACATGTGCGTGATTTTTTTGAGAAAAGAGATTCAGAAGTATCAAAAATGGCAGATGAGATTGGTAGTGGAAATATAGCTAAACTGATTGCAGCAGAGATTCATACCATCGTAGAAAAACGCACTTCAGAACTCTCTCTTGTAAACATTAGACAAAAAGAGCAGATTGATGAGCTTGTGGAACTTCTTGAAGAGCAGGTATTGGTATCTGAAAAAAGTACAAAAGAGTCACTTGAATTGGTTGAATCAATCAAAAGTGAGACCACACTAAAGATAGAAAAAATCACTTCAGAGTCCCTTGATAATATTAAAAAGTCAGAAGAAGTCCTTAAAGCTGCGAATGAAGAGAAAGCTAAAGCCATAGCACAAAGCGCAGAAGCTCAATTGCTCTCTACCAATGCAATAGCAGCCTCTAAAACACAGGCACAAGCACTCGTTGATGCTGCTGATACCAGAGCAGAGAAAGCCGAACAAGAATCAAAACTATTGAGAGAACAAGTTAAGGCTCTTTCAATTGATGAAGCAAAAAGAGAAATTGAAAAAGCAGAGCATAGCAAGACTCGTCAACTTTTTGAGCAGATGCGCCTTGAACACGCTGAGCGAAACACTGATCTGGTTGTACAGCAATCTGAGAATAGGTCATTAATAAAAGATATAACGCGCTTAGAAGAAGACAATAAAGAGTACAAGCAGTTAGATAAAGACCTGAGTGTATCACAGACACAATTGGTAGAGTCTCAAAAAATGATTACCGACTTAAATGGAAGACTGTCACTCTCTGAGAGAGAACGTGAGTCATTAACTTTAACTTTGAGTCATAAGACAAAAAGTTGATACTGAGTAAATGTGAGCAGAAGTAGCTTAGCAGCTATTTTAGAGCCATCCACTTTAGGAGTATTTAGCCCATGATCATTTTATTTACAAAAAAGCTAAGAGAGTTTTTAGAAATTCCAGCTCCAGGTGCTCCTCTTCCAGAACATACCAACGAAGATGCCTATTGGCATGGAAATATATTTTTAATTGATAGAAAAAAAGTCTTACAATTAACCCACGAGGCCAGTCGCTTTACTCTTTTTATTCATGGCATCACAAAAAAAGATTTAAAAAACTTTGATAAACTTGTTCTTAAACACCTTAGATACCATATGTTACAAGAGCAGGTGCCACTAAAAGAGATGAACTATGCTGATTCACTCTCTAATGAAGCATTTTCTTACTTCAAAAAAACAGACCGCAGTGTTTTAGGCACTATGAAAAATATGAAATTGATTTATGAAAACGCTTATTACTCTATGGCAGATTTTGAGGATAAAAAAATAACCCATAAAATCAATCATATGCTTTTTAAAATAGATTCAGAGTACATATACCCAATTGAAGTGTTTAAAGAATATCTACTAGAGTCAACTATCATATTGGATGTAAACAGCCAACTACTCCCTGTAAATAATTCATTTAGTTAATACTACTTATAGATTCATAAGCTAAGTAATAAAAGATCTAAAGTGCTCAATTTTAAGAGCAGCGTTAGGGGTATAATAATACTTCGTTTTTTACAGTTTTAATCTCAAGGATAAGCAATGTACAAACTAAACTATTACGTCCCCTCTAAAAATAAAGAAGAGACCAAACAGGCACTCTTTAACATTGGTGTTGGTAAGTTTGATAATTATGAGAACTGTTCATGGGAAACACTAGGTGATGGACAATTTAGACCAGTAGGTGATGCTAGCCTTCATATTGGTCAGTTAAATACATTAGAAGTTTTGCCTGAGTATAAGGTAGAAATAATCTGTCATGATCATTTGATAAAACAAGCGGTTCAAACACTCAAAGAAGCACACCCGTATGAAGAGGTGGCCTATGAAATATTTAAGATGGAAGATTTATGATCTAAATTCTTCTTATGTTTGAATAAGGTCTCTTTTAAAAACTTCAAACTGTTCACCTTTCTCATCTTCAACAATAGCAATGCTGTTACTACCTTCATTAAAGACCGTGACGAGATATACAAGAGTACCTTGATACAGATAGTGGTCTTCACGTATAAGTGTCTTAGGTGTTGCTCTATGCTTATTATCTGTCATCTTCAGTGGTACCATTGTTGTACTCCTTTTATCTATCTCAATTGTTACATATATTTTTACTTCTCATCAATAATATGACTGTGTGACAGAAAGTATTAACCTCCTCAATAGTCCCTATCCTAATACTTACTATTTTGTTAATATCAATTCATATAAAACTTTGGAGCTTCAAATGTATTCTATCAATTTTTTGAAAACTAAAAATATGCATATCACTCTTTATAGATCTGTAAAAGGAAGACTCAGGTATTACACCATAAAGCTCTACCCTACTCTCTTTAATGAGTATCTTCTGGTTCGTGAGTTTGGTGGTGTTAAAAATAAAAAGCCTACTCGATCTATCAAAGTATATTTTTCATTGCTTGATGATGCCATGCTCTACTATCAAACAATCATTCAAGTAAAAATCAAAAAAGGATACCACCTTCTTTAATACGCAGTTATATTAGAGGGGTTTTATTTAATATGTGACTTTCAAAGTATTGGGTACAAATCCTTAAAGGTACTGAATCGGTCATGAACCTATAAATTTATTTTAAATCCTATTTTTAGAAAATAAACATCGCTTAATTCAATTTTTAAGTATCTAATTTATTATGATTACCCTGAATTCATGTTATTTGATTTTTCTATTTTAGAATTAATCACTTTGGCACTAGGAACAACGGATGAAGACAAATCCAAATGTACATCTTGATCATCAAAAAAGATATCTGCCCCAAATGCTTCTAGTATCTCATATTTTTCAGATCCGCCCAAGAAAAAGGCTTCATCAATTCTTACTCCCCAAACATTGAGCGTTTTAATTACTCTTTCATGAGTTGGCGCGCTTCTAGCGGTCACTAACGCTGTACGTATTGGAGAATCTTGATTTTTGAATTTATCTTGAATGGTTGAAATGGTTAGAAGTAGTTTTGCGAAAGGACCTTTGTTTAAAGGATTATCTACATTTTCTTTTTCATGTTTTATAAATGCTTCTAGGCCATGCTCTTTATAAATCAGTTCTGATTCCTCTGAAAACAGTACCGCATCTCCATCAAATGCTATACGTACTTGATCCCCTAAAGAGTTATGAATATTGGGATGAGAGGGAAGTATTTTAGCCGCTGCAACTCCATTTTGGATTGCACTAATAACATCTTGTTCATCTGCAGATAAAAAGAGATCTACTTTAAATGCTTTGAGATACATTGATATATCATTACCACTGGTCCAACCTGAACGTAAGATATCAAGTTTATAACCATTAATTGCATTTGTAATACGTAGACTGGTAGCTGCATTATTTTTTGACAAGATAATGACTTCTACTTGTTTTTCTTCTTCTGAAAAATGTGTATTTATTTTTAAAAGATTATCAATAAGACGGTATCCAGTACCTTTATCGAGAGGAAGACTTTCATTCTCAAGTTGATATTTATAATATGCATCTAAACCGGACTCTTCAAATATACTATTCTCTTCTTCGAGGTTAAATAATGCACGTGAAGATACTGCGACAACCAGTTTATCTTTGAGATTATATGCCATAACATTCCTTATTAGTTAATCTATTTTAATACTTGAACAATAGCTTCTTTTAAATCTTCTGAAATATTTTCAGCCTTATCTCTCATCCACTCTAAATAACCTCGATCCAGCTCAAGGACTTCAAGAGGTGTTTTACCTTTATACTTTCCAAAGCCCATAACTACAGGAACTTGTCCTCTAGTAGCTGTTAAATAGTAATCTAACGTGTATTTCATATCGATATCAAGATCAAAGGTTCTCATCATATACTCTAAGTTATTACGTTCGCTTAGAGCCAAATCTTCAATACGTTTCTCTTTATGTTTTCCAAAAGGCATATACTCGAGTAATATTGGTTTCTTACAGAGTTCAATCATCATCTCGTTTTCAAAATCGTTTCTAATATAGTCATATAGATTTTTAAGTACGATTACATCACCCAGTGCGTCATGTGCTTTAACTTCAACACCTAATTTATCAATTATCTCTTGCTCTTTTTGGTATAGCTTCCATTGATAACGTTTATGTTGTAAACCTAAACCACCATCAAGTGGATATTTGGCACGCATTACTCTAAAAGTATCAATAAGCTTCATATTAAACTCAAAGCCCTCTTTAGCCAGCATATCTATATCAAACACAGCGTTTTGTATAATCATTAGATTATCTGGTGTGTTGAGTTCTAATAGATGTTGATACGCTTTTGTATCAATACAAGATGGCTTACCCTCTAAGTCTTCTGGAACGATATGATGTACAGCCATAGACTCTACTTTAAGAGGAAGTGGAGGTAGACATAAGTCATCATAAACTTCTTCAATATCACCTTGCTCATTAACAACTAAGTAACTGAGTTGACATATACGATCTTCTTCTAGTGTTCCTGTTGTCTCTGTATCTAAAATAATAATTTTCATAATAAACCTTCTGACATATAATAATTCAATTTTGCTAAAAATCTTTACTGTAATTATTAATATAACTGGCTTTTTGCAGTGCCCTACTCTCCACTAAAGCCTTTCCTAACTCTATTAGCTTCTATCAAAAAAACTTTATTGAATTATTTTAGATTTCCTCTGCCCAACACTCTTTTAACTCATTCAAAAAAACTTTAATTTTCTCATCTTTAGAAGTATAATTGTCTATCTCTATTTTTGTCTGTTTAACTGCATCAATACATATCTGCTTTATCTCTACATACTCTTTATTAGATAGTCCACAACTTTTTTTTCCAAAGGCTTGTAAGGTTTTTTCTTTCCACCAAAGTTTAGCATCCCCTAATTTAAGGGCTGGTATATCATTCTTGATATACATTGTGGTTGTTATTACATCGTATATAGGTGAGAGTCGAGCATCTTCATAATCATTTTCATAAAGTACTCCATAATTTTTAAGATGCCCATCTCCATTACGCAGTAGATGATTCATTAATATTGCTGTAAAAAAGATTTTTAAGGACGCTTTTCGCTTCATTGGACTAACTACATCTTTAATAACTCTCGCTATCTCCTCATAACTTCCATTATATTTCTCTTCAGTAGAGCGCGCTGTTAACACACACATATCCTCAAAGCCCAAATAAGTATGATCTGTATTAATATCAAAGCGTTTCATTATAAACATAGAGAGATCATCACTAATATAAAATTCTGGTGTTGGTAATTTAGCATTTTTAACTGCGCGCATACAAAAATATTCATTCAGTGCCAACTGTGGATAAGAGCTTTCCCAGGACTTAACTATAAAGTGTTCAAAAGACATAGTAGTCTTATTCTGAGCTGTAAGAAGGAGTTTAGGCTGTACCCCTGATACTCCAGAGCGTATAGCAAACTTAGTCATCAATTCTTCAAAAAGATCACTCTTCTCACTTTTAAGAATATCCTCTAAAATTAATGCATCTTTATGCGTCTTCAATTCATTAAATTTTATTCTTCCCAGCATATAGGGACCAATCAATCTTAATAAATTAATATCATCCATACTTTGAAGTTTCGCAAAATGGTTTTTGATAGCTTCTCGTAGAGCACCCTCAGGCATATTCATTTCAAATATAGGATGAAGTTTTTTAGCATTCCAACTTGCCCTTCTAATAGGCATAGTTAAAGATACTACGGCATTTGCATCATCCCTATAATTAAATATATACTGATCATCCTCAAAACTCAGCTCTCCACAAAGAAAACTATTATTATAAACTTGTACATTATTTTCGTTCATTTTTCAGCTCTTCTAATGTTTTTGGGCGGCCTTTTTCTCTTAAAGAAAATTCATATCCCAGTATATTTAAAATAGTTTCTACCTTTTTTATACCAATCTCTTCACCAAATCCATTTTCAATCTTAGATATAGTTCTGGTAGTAATCCCAGTATAAGCTTCTAAGTCTTCTTGCGACCATTTTTTTTCTTTTCGCATAATTTTGATCTGATAACCTAACTCTTCAAGTGTCATTATTGGCCTTTACAAGAAATATATTTCTTATTATAACAGTATTTAGTATATATAAGAAGAATACTTCTTATTATATGACTACAATTTGAATAGTCTAAATTAAAGAGGATCATTAAATTCTATTTCTAATTTTTGCTTCATTACTTCTGGAAAAACTTTACGCTTAACTTGATACCCTCCTAAATATTTTTTGGCACCATTATTATCCTTTGCTAAAATCACAGAGCGCATATGATCTTCAACTTGATTTCCTTCACTATTTTTTATAACTTCAAGTTGGTATACAAGACGAACTGCATCTACAAAAGCACTAGCACCCCTACTCTGAGAAGTGTTTTTTGAGCCATGATGAATAAAGATGATAGTTTTACCCTCCACTGTTGCCCAACGAGTAAATAAATTTATAAATTGTCGTGCATGAGTATTATTATTTTCATCTCCTCCAAAAAAAGCAATAAGTGGATCTAATATAATTACATCATATTCTGAAAGCATGTTTTTGAATTGATAAAAAACGCCATTAACTGAAACCTTGTTTCTATCTTCTTGTAAAAATAATAAAGTTTCACTATCTGATCCTGCAATATGTAAAGAATCATTATAAAGATCTAGTGGCTTATGTAATACTTTATTTGCAATCATTTCGAAACGGAATTTTGATAATTCGATTGGATCTTCACTTAACCACATAAATACTTTTAGCTTATCATCTTCTATCATTTTCATAGCCGCTTGTAATAACAAAAATGACTTACCTACCCCTCCTCCTGCTGTAACCAATGAAACAGCTCTTTTAGGAAAAGGTAACCAATTTTTACATACAAATTCTGCTTCTTTTGCTACTATAGAATCAAATGTACGAATGTCTATCAAATTGCTATTAGCATTTTCAAGATTATCAATTTCCAAATGAATATTAGTTAGTAAATTTGAGAAACTTTGTTTTTCTTGCACACCTTCTAAAATTCTATATCCTACTTTATTGGCTTTTCTTAGTTGACTTAACTCTTTAACTTCTTTAATATAGGGATGAAGATTTGTTATTGCATTTGACTCCAATACATCTAACATCATGATTTCATTAAATTCTTGATCCATCTCTTTTTTGATGAAATCTTCATCTACAACACTTTTAGAACTTAAATATTTTATAGTTTTATAAAGCTTTTGATGAAATGCACTAAAAAAATCATTTTCATGTAGCCCTGCTTTATAACAAATCTCAATTATTTCTGGTGCAAATATAATACTATTAAGAATAGTTCTTTCAAAAGAATTATTAAATAAATCTTGCTGCATATACTGTCCTACATTTTTTTAATTATTATAACTGCTATTTTTAAATTAGAAAAGGGCATAAAATCTAGTAATAATTTTCTTTGAAGCAGTTATATTAGAGGGGGTTGGTAGTTATTTTAGAGGAGAAATCAAAACTAATGGTAGTTATTTTAGAGGGGGAGTGATTAATAGTGGTAGTTATTTTAGAGGGGTATTAATCATTATCTATATTTCAAATCTGTTACTAAAATACCTACTGGTAGTTATATTAGAGGGTACTTCATAATAGAACACCATTAACTCACCCTTCTTTATTTAACTGATTTTCATCTAAGTGGTAGTTATATTAGAGGGGTATTACTATAAAGGATTCTTTATATAGCTGTCTTAAATGCTTTAATCTTATTTATATCCCCACTATAGGGCTTTATCTGCTACTGGTAGTTATATTAGAGGGGTGTTTAATATTTTAAATTCCCTTTTATAGGTGATTTAAACACTACTGGTAGTTATATTAGAGGGGTACTCCTTAATTAACTCATCTTATCTGGTGGTAGTTATATTAGAGGGATTAATCTTAGTAGACTTCCTAATATAGGGGTTTATATACTACTGTTAGTTATATTAGAGGGTTTACGCAGTTATATTAGAGGTAGTAGGTAGTTATATTAGAGGGAAACAGTAGTTATATTAGAGTGTTTACGCAGTTATATTAGAGTGTTCTAAGAGTATTAAGATTTATATTAAGAAATATAAACTCTTAATATAAAAATAAAACGATTTTAGTCGTTTATTTTAAATCCATATTTAATAGGTATTCAATAACCTCTTCTTCAAAGGTACTTTCTGTTGCTTCGGTATTATTTTTAATTCTAAAATCAATACCTTCTATTGTTTCTATAAAAGCAGCATCAATTAATTGACCTTCTTTTTCATAAATTATATTTTTAATCTCTACTCGTAGTTCTTTATTCTCTAGATAAATTGTTTTAGAAATTAATGAAGTAATAGTTTTTTTATTTTCAACTGTTTTAGATTTTTTAGGTTTGCTTCCAGCATTTAGCAAAGAAGGAATAAAACCAACATTATCATTTCCTCTATAACTAAAGATCTCTTCTTTTGAATCATAATCAATACCAAACGTTTGAAGTTCTTCTATACGATTTCTTAATTCTCTTTTTGCTACTTGTAGTGATTTAGGAGAGTCAACCGGATAACCTAGTGCTTGCAATACTGTTAATAATTTATATTTAGACTCATTTTTATGAGTAAAAAACCAACGTATAATTGCTTTAATGAGAGCAGAATCAACTTTCAAAATTTTTGGTAACTCTTTTTTATAATTAATCGACAATTCTCTTTCGTAAAATTTCAAATAACGATCATCAAGAGTTATTGAATAGGAATTATATTCTTCCATATAGTCTAAATGAGAAATTAAATTAAAATCAAAAGAGTCACCTTTTGTATTTACATAGTTTACAGTGACATCTCTAATTTCTTTAATTTTATCTTTTAACCATTTAGTTTGATTTTCCCAAGAGCTATTCTTTTTATCGCCACTATACTCTCTAAGAATTTTAGTTTGACTAAATAAAATTCGGACTTGTCCATTATTACATGGAATAATTTGAGTCGAGTTTGTATAAATACAATCTAATAAATCTCTATGAACCTGTGTTAATAATTTACGGCCACGTATTTCTACTTTCCCCCAACTGGTGTTGATTGTTCTGATCCCACCATTTTTTTTAAATTCTCTAGCAGTAATCGAATTACCTGACAACTTTTGAACAGGAGAAAATATTGGAACACGCAACTCTGTGATAGAAGTTGTACTTTGTTCAATTTTTTCTACTACTGCATTAAACATTGCTATTTGTTTTTTATTTTCCATAGGGTATTGTACTATTCTAATGATGATGAATTGCTTATTTACTTTTATATTAAATAATAACATAACTAACACAATTTATATTTTATGATTTATTATTTTATAGAAATTGTTAACTATCTAAAATAAGCCCTATAATAGGAATGATAGTTGCTATTTTCTTTAAAAGTTTCGCATGCGAAACTCAAGAAATTTATTAAACTAAGATACAATACTCTAACAAGTAACTAACAAAGGAATATATTTGATTATTACAGTAGCACATTCTAAAGGTGGTGTCGGGAAAAGTTTATTATCTTGGCATTTAGCCATTGCACTAAAAGTTCCTATTGTAGATTTAGATTTTCAAAAGACACTTGTTTATACTAATAATATTCGTATTGCAAATAAACATAAGTCTTTAGAAATCATTCACCCTGCTAGCGTAAGTGAATTTATTGGACTATTTGATAGTTGGGAAGATGATAAAAATATTATTATTGATGTAGGTGGTTTTGATTCTAATATGAATAGGATGGCACTTTACGTTTCAGATCTAGTTATTACACCTGCTGTAGATAGAATAACAGAAATAGCAGGACTCTCAAAGTTCCATCAAATTATCACTGAACTATCTGACAAAATGCAGGTAGATATTAAGGCACACGTTTTATTAAATGATGTAAATCCAATAGCAAAAGATTTTTCAGTAATGGAGGACTTAATTGATAACTATGAGCATTTTGAGCTTATGAATACTATAGTTGCGCATAGGGCAGACTTCTTTAAAACAATGGAAGAAGGACTTGGTGTTACTGAACTGGATAAGGGTAAGGCTAAAAAAGAGTTAAAAAAATTGGTAAAAGAAATTAAAAATATAGGAAAAGAAAATGGCTAAGCGTAAATTAGATGTTGCAAAACTTTTAGCAGCTGGAGAAGATGCTCATCTGCAGACAGAGGTTAAAAGAGAAACTAATGCGCCAGCAGCTAATATTGATGGTGAAGTTTTTTTAAAAATTCCTGTGGCTGATATTATTAATAATCCAATGCAAGCACGTATTAGTATAAAAGAAGAAGGCATTATTTCATTAGCAGAATCTATTAAAATCAATGGTTTGATTCAACCTATTTCAATTGTTAAATTGAAAGATTCATCTTTTGTTCTTAAAGCTGGACAAAGACGTTGGTTAGCACACAAACTATTAAGGAAAAGCCATATCAAGGCTATTGTTGAAATATCTGAAGATGACGATGTAGAAACTTATGAGCGTAGATTTTTTGAATTATCGGCAGTAGAAAATATTGAAAGAGATAAACTTGATCCGCTAGAGTTAGAATTAATTATTCGAAAAGCACTTGATAAAAATCTATATAAATCATTAACAGAAGTAGCAAGTGTTCTAATAAAATCAAAATCATACTTGACAAAAATTATGAAAGTTTTAACGTTAGAAGAAGAAGTATTAATAGATCTAACCAAAAACAAATCAACCAATGACATTGAATCCTTATATGAACTACAAAAACTTGAAGATAAAGAAAAACAAATTAAATTATATTTTGAACTGGTACAAGGTAAAATTGATAGAGCAGAGGTGCGTAGACTTTGTAAACTTAAAAAAGCTACGCCTGTAAAAGAAAAGTTCAATATCAAAAAGACAAAAAGAAAGATATCTTTAAATGTTGATACTATAGATCTTACAGAGGATGAAAAAACTAATTTAGAAAAAGAACTTTCTATAATAATTAATAAGTATGTTAAATAAATGATAAAATATCTTTTATCAAAACTAAGTAAATATTTTTTCCAAAGAAGAAAATGGGGTGAAAACCCTTAGTTATGTATTTATATGAGAAAGTTTCGCATGCGAAACTTTCTCATATAATCTTCTATTTTGGATGTCAATATCGATAAGGTGTCCCCCTACTCCACACTTCTAAAACGGATTTTTGAATACACCCTCATTTAAACTCTCAACCAAAGAACTCTTCTTACCAGTCAGTATTGATGCCTCTCAAGCCAAATTAGCAACATCTACTGTAAAACCATACGGAGTTCGTCTTGTGAGAGATAATGAGCTTATGGAAAAAAGATGGATAAGTATAAAATAAAAACTATAGGTGTAGCCATTAGAGCTAAAGAGTTATTGAACTCTTGGGATAGAGGAGGAAAAGACCTTTATAAAAGACTTAGTGGAACTGACAATGAGAGTGTAAACACCAAACAGACCAGAAAGGGCGTAGGAATGTCACGCTCTATGGATTATCCCATTAAAGACAGAGTAGAGTTTTATAGAAGGGTAACTATTATGGTGAGACACTGAGCATACACTATTCTGAAGCTGGGTGTTAATCCTACAACCTTTAATTTTTCTATCGGTTATGATCATCATCTACGGTCTAAAAAGCAGTACACCATCTATAGAATGTTTAATGAAAAGTTTATTCAAGAGTTTGCACTAGAGAAGTTTAGAGAGTTAGATGTCTATACGCATTTGCATCATGATAGAAAGACACTTGATATGTTTAATTTACATACGGATAAAGAGAGTTATTGGATTTGAATTTGTTTTGAAAAAGTTTTTAAGATTTTCTTTTGGAAATTTGATGTGATATTAATTGATTCATATTAAAAACGTAGTCATTTTATACCCCATAAGAAATATAAAACGACTAATTAGTTTAATCAAATCATTGGTATATTTAATAATGTCTATTTTACTAAACAAGATCCCTTTTGTACATGAGCTTAATAAATTTCTTTACGCATCTGCTTAATATCTTCAGGAGAGGGAAGGGTATTGGGATTTCTTCCGGCTTCTTGTAATAAAACTCTTTTTATTATTTTTACTATATCTTCATCTGAAAAAATATGCAGCAGATTG
>JADGDM010000036.1 GCA_016744905.1 Sulfurimonadaceae bacterium
CCTATCATACTTAAGTCTATGCTATTTGATTCTATCATTCCTAATGTCACCAACATTCCCCGAACCCCACCAATACCCATTAAGGCGCCTATACCAAGTGCAGAGATCGTTTCTTGTTTATTATGAGAGTGTTCTTTACCAAACCAAATATGGATATGTTTCTCACCCTTATGCTCATGTGTTTTGATTTGAATACGATTGGTAAGTGCCATAAAAATCAGATATAAACCTATGCCAATAATAACCATAGAAGACAAAACGTCTCCATAGTCTGTTAATTCAGAAGGAATATTAATAACACTAAACAGTCTTGCAAAAATAAACAACATAAGTCCATGCCCTATCGCAAAAGCCAAGGTAATAAAAAGTGTTTTTTTTATACTTTTTCCAATAGAAAAATCGGCAATAACACTAAGGTGATCAGGTGCAAATGCATGTAAAACCCCGTACCAAAATATAATTATCAAACCCAGTTCCATAAAATTCCCCAGTCGTATAAATTACTCATTAACTACCATTATAGATTAGAATATTAAAACTAAGCTAAAAAATAAAGAAATAATTAATATTTTAGTTGTAGAGAGAATATGTAAGCTGTCCCAATGCAATACCACCATCATTAATGGGCGTTATTTCCTGCATATAATAACGACGAGATTTCATCTTAAGTTGTTGGACTGTTCTTTCTAATAAAGTTTTATTTTGAAATACTCCACCCGATAAAACGACACAAAGACTTGGATATAGATCTGAAAAATCATTAATAATAGCCACTAAAGTATTTATAAAACGATCAGGGATATCTTCTTTAGTACCATCTAAAACTAAAGCGACAATCTCTTGTATCATCGGTTTAATATTAATGACTCCATCATCAATACTATAGTTAAAAGGGAGTGCCTTTACATCAGTACACATAGACTCTAGTAAAAGACCACTTTGTCCATCATAATTACTGATTTGTAAAAGTCCCATCAAGGAAGCCACCGTATCAAATAATCTACCCATAGATGACGTTAGAGGACTATTTAATCTCTTTTCCCACACTTTATACAAGAGTTCTATATCTTTGGAACTAAAGTCTGAAAACAGTTCTAATTTAAACTTATCTTCTATCTGTGATCCATAACATTCAAACAACATGCAAAGTGCCATTCTTCGAGGTTCTTTAATCGCCAAAGTGGACCCAAGCAGAGGTACTGGAGTAATATGACCTATGCGTTTTGTAGTACTCAGGTCACATATCATCACCTCTGAGCCCCAGATAGTACTGTCTTCTCCATAGCCTGTTCCATCAAAACTAAATGCCAATACTTTTTCATTTAATTGATGTTCCATCATACATGCCAATACATGGGCATAATGATGCTGGATTTCAACACTAAAGACACTCTTCTCTTTTGTCCATCTTGTACTCATATAAGCAGGGTGTTTATCACAGATAATTTTTTCTGGCTCAAGCTCATAGAAACCTTTAAATGTCTCTATTGTTCTCTCAAAATATTCAAAAGCCTCAATAGACTCTAAGTCTCCAATATAAGGAGATAGAACAACAGCGTCAGTTAAGGCCAAAGCTATTGCACTTTTTTGTTGTGCACCAACAGCAAGAACTTTTTTAGAATTTGACTGTTTTAATGGTATGCTAAGTGGTGCATAACCACGTCCCAAACGTAGTATCTGCATTTTATTATCTATGACTTGAACAACAGAATCATCAACTGCATTTATAATCTCTCTATCAAAATCCAAAATAGCATCCACTACCTCAGCTAAGTTATCTCTAATTTGCGCATAAGTGCGGTAAATTGGCTCGCCACTACGGTTGGCACTCGTTGCAACAAGCGGAAAATCTATATGTTCAAATAATATATGATGAAGTGGGGTATAGGCAATCATAACGCCCAGTTTATTTATATCAGGAGCAACATTTTTAGCCATAGAAGTACTCTGTTTTTTTTCTACTATAACAATCGGCCGCTCTTTTGATTCTATAAGTTCCAGCTCTTTATCGTTACAGATGGTATGTTTTTTTATTTCATCAATATTAGACAGCATTACTGCAAGAGGTTTTTTACTGCGTTTTTTTCTTATACGTAAATTTTCTACTGCGTCTTCATTACTTCCATCACAAACTATATGAAATCCACCAATACCTTTAATTGCAACAATTTTGCCTAGTTTTAGCAATTTCGCTACTTCGATTATGCTTTCATTTTTCTCATATAAAAGATTGTCATTGGTGTCATAAAGTCCAATAGATGGCCCACAGTCATAACAGCTGACTGGCTGAGCATGATATCTTCTGTCTAGTGGGTTTTCATATTCACTTTGACAATTTTTACACATTGTAAATTTACCCATAGAGGTGTATTTTCTATCATAGGGAAGCGCGCTGATGATGCTGTAACGTGGTCCACATTCAGTACAATTTATAAGTGGATATTTAAAACGACGATTTGATTGTGCGTTCATTTCAGCAAGACATTTATCGCAAATGGCAATATCTGGTGAAACTATAGCGGTATTTGAGTGGGTATGTTGACTCTCAATTATATGAAAATCTTTATGTTTTTTAACTGTGCCATTTTCAACACTAAGAGCATCAATGCGCGCTAGGGGTGGAAGTTTTGTCTCTATATCTTGAATAAATGCTTCTATCTCGAAAGCTTCACCCTCGACTTCAACATAAACACCATATGCATTGTTTCTCACATAGCCATTAAGTTTATAGTCTAAAGCCAACTTATATATAAAAGGACGAAAACCTACGCCTTGAACAATACCTTTTATAGATACCTCTTTATTCACTTCCAAGTGTGACCGCACCTACTGCAATATTTTCTCCATCAATACTTAATCTTCTATTTCTATATATCTTATAATTTGAGGAGATAGCATTATAAGTGCGCATCAACAACTGATGATTTTCAAATAAACTTCCACTTAATGTCACCCCATCAATACCAATATTATTGTCTGCAAACTCCGTTTGTTGTGCAATAAAATCTGCAAGTGAATCTACAAATCCAAAGCTCAGTAAATAATCATCAACACCCGCTAATTTAAAACTTATAGCAGAGCGAATCACAAGTCTAGGATCAAGTTTATAACCTTCTTCTGTTTTCATCACCTTATGATCAATTCTTGGACCAGATTTACCTTGAAATTCAAGGGCATTAGCTTCTAAATATTCACACGCCGTATCGACATCACTCGTAGTTGTTAAACCTATCACATAAGCAGCCATTGCCCATAATACAGTGATCATAGAACTATTTTCTTTCACATTTGCTTCTATACTTAGTAGGTTATTATATATCTCAGGGTAGGAGGTTTTAAAATTATTTATAAGTCTCTCACCCTCATCATCCATACTGGCAATACTTTCTAACATATTTTTAGGTGTGGATAGAGAATCTTCGAGAAAATCAACCATAGATAAATACCCTATTTTAGCAGAGTAACTACAGATATTTGAACTTTTTTCTTTACTTAAATATATGTGGCACAAAGATTTACCATCTAAATTATTTTCTAAAACCACTGAACGTAGTGCGCCATGAGAGAGCGTAAATTGAACACTTCCTTCACTCTTCTTTTGTATGTTTTTAGGAACCAATTCTATGTTATTGGTAGGCATTATATTTTCTTTAACATCCACCATAAGTTCGTCTTTATTGATACATGCTCTAAAATTATCTATGCTACAACATATTGTTTTATTATTGGTCGTTTTATAAGACCAAGGCAACATATCTCGTCCACTATTGATAATAAAGTTTTCACCCAAACTAGAGGACACTTTTAAAGAGGGAGGATTATCACAATAAACGGAGATTACTCCTTTTTTTGACAGCGCTGTGCTAAGAGCCAATGTTATTTTATCATCCGCAAAAAACACTTTGTGCATGGGCTTTATTAATTCATTTTCTAAATAAAACATACGTTTAGGTTTTAACTTGATTGATGGCTTTTCTACCAACATTAAAGCATTCAGTTCACCTTGTGTAATATCAAAATATTTAGAAATATTAGAGGGATCACAAATAAGAATCGAACTGTTTTTTTTCTCTGGCGTCGTAAGAAGTGAGAAACGACGTTTGCCATTATAGGTGAGTAACTCTATCTCCTCTTTTTCGATGAGTTCATCTGCTAAATTTAAAAAGTACTCTTCAATGTTGCCACTATTCTCATTTAAAACTCCATCAGATATATCTTCAAAACTTAGTTTTTGATTCGTAAAACCACAAACATTACACAGATTAAATGGGTCTAATGTATCAATCACCTTATTTTGACATGATGGACAATATGGAATTTGATAATCTACGACATTATCTTTAGTAGAGGTTATATTTGAACGCTCAACAATTTCTTCAACACTTGATGTTAATAAAAAAAGTGATTGAGGAAGCATTGATGATACAAGTTCTGCCAGTTGCTCAAGCTCTGGCTGATTACCAGAAGCTTCTAATCTAAAACGGTTTTCATCTTGATAATGTTTGATTGCTACATTTGATAGCAAAGAAATTTCTTCAAAGATTCGATTTAATAATCCATTATTATGGATATAGGTAAACTTAAAGACTATATGCATTGTCTGTCCGATATGAGTTTGAAATAATAGATGACATCAGTACATCATTTTTCTTTGTATTTTTTATATCTAAAGTAGCTAAATGTTTTAGCAAGGTATCTTCCATCAAAGCGATAGCGCCAGAGACTGAGGGAGAGAGTGAAAAGTCCGTTATCTCAATAATAGTAGGAACAACACCCATAATCATAGTATCAGGTCTATCCCCAGCTAAGTCCATCATAGTGAGTGTTTGCAACATCTCAACTTCATGAGCACTTCCCTGCCAATTCACAGCATCAGGAACAGCGTTAAAATTAAAAAAGTAAACTTCACCAGCTTCGACTCCTGGAGCATTAATCGTATCTATAATAATAACACGGTCATACTCTACCATAATAGGAATAAGACGTTGAGCAAGGGTCCCACCATCAATAAAGTCCACTGTATTTGTTCCTTCAAAACTATATTTTTGATTTATATAATTGACAAAGTGAACACCAATGCCTTCATCTCCAAATAGGATATTACCAATACCTAAGAGTAATATTTTCATTTACTTTTTTTCTTTTTGTTTTTAATTAAGTGGTAATCATAACCCGTAAACATAACATCTAGTCCACCATGTTTAAAACGAATAGCCGACCAAACCACCATATAAACATGAATAGGAATAAAGATTAAAAATCCCCACATCGTTATATGATGAAGCAAGCGAACTGTTGCCAATCCACCCATTAATACTTCTAGTGTGCGCATAGGCTCATAAAGAAGTCCTCCAATTCCAGAATGGTAAATATGGACATAAAGGATTAACCCTGTAAGAGACGCTAAAACAACCATTACTGTAATCATAAAATATGAGAAAAACTGTAATGGCCCATACATCCCTTTCTTTTTCAGTTCACCAATAAAAAAATATGATTTCAGTTGTATAATCCATGACTTAATACTAAACATATCTTTAAGTGAACGTAATTCTCTACTACTGTCTTTTCCAAAAAAGAATAAAAATATTCTTAAAAGTCCCGCTGAGAGAAGTACAAAACCAAGGAGTACGTGCCAAAAAACCCACTCAGCATAAACAAGCTGATCCGTTGATTCTCCTGGAGAAAGGAAAGGACTGGCTATATAAAAACCTGTAATTGCTAAACCCGTGACAACAAGTGCGCGTATCCAATGAAGGACTCTGTTTGCACTGGTGTACACAAAGTCAACATGTTCTACTGCGTCTATTTCTTCATTATTCATCACTGTTCCTCTCTAACAAGCCGCTCCGCTAGCAAGCGGATTGACTTTATATTGACTCAGTTCTTGTCCTTTAATATCTATAACATGAACAGAACATGCCATACATGGGTCAAAAGAGTGAATGACTCTGATTACTTCAAGCGGTTTTTTAGGATCTTCAAGTTTTAAACCTATTAAGGATGCTTCGTACGGTCCTACTTGACCGTTTTTATCTATTGGACCAGCATTCCATGTTGTTGGAACAACTGCTTGATAGTTATCAATTACTCCATTTTTAATTCTTACCCAGTGACTTAACACACCACGTGGAACCTCACCAATAAAACGACCCATGTACTCTTTTTCTGGATCTATTTCAAATTTTGTGTAAGTACTGTCATCTGTTTTAAGATTTTCAATCAATGAATTAAAAGTGGTTATAGCATTATCTGAAATCAGTTTCGTTTGAAGCATGCGTGCTGCTGTACGACCTAAAGTCGTAAAAAGTGCACCTACTGGTAAACCTGTTCGGGCTAAAAAGTCACCCACCTCTTTTTTAACTTTTTCATTACCTCTGGCATAATTGACCAAAAGACATGAAAGTGGACCAACTTCAACCGATTGATTATCATATCGAGGTGCTTTTACCCAAGTATATTTTTCATTTGGATCGATTACTTTGGCTTTTCCATTAACAGTATCTCCATCAATAAAGCCTGTATAATTTTGAATTGTTTCTCCATCATAAGGTTGAAGAGGTTCCTTACCTTCATACCATGCATGGGTCACATCTTCTTTTATTTTCGTCTCATCTACATCAAATACTTTACTAAGATCACCATCTTTAATAAAACCACCTTGAAAAAGTTTCTCAGTTCTATTAAGCATCATCTCTTCAGAAGCCATAAAGTTTTTCACTCCAAGACCACCAAGGACACTAGGCTCTGAACCATATGCCTCTGCCGCCATAACAACATCTGCATAGTAAGCGCGATCAATAAAATCTTTAACAATTTCGTACTTGGTTTTCCACTCTGCTAACCTTGCAGGACTTAACATATCTCTAATACTTGTCACTCCACCAACAACCAATGTTTGGCCATGTGGTTGCTTAGCACCAAAAATCGCAAACATTTGGGCTGCGGTACGTTGTACTTCAAGCGCTTTTAAGTAGTGAGAAAGTGCTATTAAATTTTGTTCTGGTGAAAATTTATATGTTTTATTACCCCAGTAGGCATTAGCAAAGGGCCCAAGTTGACCTTTTTCAACAAATCCAGCCACTTTTCTTTGGACTGCAGTTAATTCGTCCGTTCCCGTAGCGATAGGTAAGTCAGCATATTGAAACGCCAACTCTGAAGCTTTTTTAGGATCTGCACTGAGCGCTGAGACTACATCAACCCAATCAAGTCCATGTAAGTGATAAAAATGCACCACATGATCATGCATGTAAAGTGATTCATTTAATATACTACGGACAAGCTGTGCATTGTATGGAGGAACAACACCTAAGGCATCTTCAACACATTCAATTCCTGCTCTATAGTGAGAGTAGGTACACACCCCACATATACGTTGTGCCATCAAGCCAGCATCTCGAGGATCTCTATTCTTCAAAATTAACTCAATCCCTCTCCACAGAGTTGATGAAGAGTAAGCTTTTTGAACGACATTATTTTCATCTACTTCTACTTCAACACGTAGATGCCCTTCAATCCTTGTTATTGGATCGATTACTACTCTTTGATTTGCCATGTTCTTATCCCTCACTCTCATCGTTATTATTCATAAATATACTTGCAACCGCATGCGCTCCGATACCAAGTACAGTAGCACTAAGTAGAGCAGTCCCTATATTATCAACAGTTTTATTCAAACCTTTAACAAGATAAGAGTCTAGAGGTTTTTCTAAAGGCCCCATAGTATCCCAAAAGTTAGGTTCACTACATCCCATACATCCATGACCCGCACCAATAGGCCAGTTTACATGCTGATTAAAACGTTCAGTTGAACAGTTGTTAAATGTATAAGGTCCTTTACAACCTTGTTTGTATAAACACCAACCTTCTTTTGCTCCATCATCACCAAAGCTTTCAACAAATTCACCCGCATCAAAATGTCCACGACGCTCACAAAGGTCATGAATACGATTTCCATATGCCCATTTTGGACGACTATATCTATCCAGTGCGGGAAGTGTACCAAAGAGCAAGAAATGCATTAATGTACCCACAATATTTGCGGCACTTGGTGGACATCCTGGTACATTAATGACAGGCTTTCCAACAACTTTATCAACACCTTTTGCGCCTGTAGGATTTGGTGCAGCCGCTTGGATTCCTCCAAAACTGGCACAAGTACCAATAGAAAAGATAGCCGCTGCTTTCTCTGCTGCTTCTTGAACCAAGCTTAGTCCAGTTTTTGCCTGAGCACCAAGTGTTAGGTACATACCATTCATTGCTGTTGGAACACCACCTTCAACAAGTAGTATATATTTACCTTCATATTTTTTCATAGCATGCTCGAGGTTTTCTTCCGCTTGCCATCCCGCAGCGGCCATGAGTGTTTCATGGTACTCCAGTGAAATATGTTCAAATATAAGCGAATCTACAGTGGGTGCATCAGAGCGGATAAATGCCTCACTACAACCTGTACATTCTGCCATATGAAGCCATATAAGAGGTAATCTGTCTGCTAATTTTGCAGCGTCTGCAAAAAGTGGAGTAAATTGTGAAGGTAGAGACAACATCGCTGTTATACTTGCCGCCCACTTCATAAAGTCACGTCTATCATAACCTTTTTTATCCAGCATAGTTTCGATAGATTCTTTCTGTGTTGGCTCTAAAGAGGATAGAATCCTAATACGCTCCGTAGCCTTCTCAAACATTGAATTAAAACCATTCATAACAACTCTCCTGTTTTCAATTATTATCATAGAAAGCATCACCGAAAGATTATAAATTCTGATATTAAATCTATGACATCTAAGACAAATCTTATTCCTAGTTAACTTAAACTTAGTTTAGATTAAAGATAATTATTAGTAATAAAATTTAAAAAATCAATCAGAATCTTTTCATAAACTTGCCATTAGAATAGCTTATTTAGTTATTCTCTAAATCTAAAGCAAAGAACTTTAATGAAAAACATATATATTATTATTGCCAAACAAATTGTTGAAGAAGCCGGTCGTATTATAAGAGAAGCGCGCAAGAGTAACTCATTTACCTATGAGTTTAAAGAAGATGGAACGCCTTTAACTACCATCGATATTCAAGTACAAGAGTATATGGCTAAACGTCTCAAAGACAGTTTTGATATTCAGGTGATGGGAGAAGAACGTTCTGATGACATTGACCTCTCAAAGCCTTATTGGGCGATTGACCCTATTGACGGGACTTGGGCGTTCATTACCCATGAAAACACCTCCGCTATAAACCTCTCCCTTATTGATAAAGGTGAGGTTATTGTTGGTATTATATATAACCCATTTACCAATGAATTTTTTCACACCGAAAAAGAGACTAAAGCATTTATTGGAATGTCTACCCTTCCCTTACGCACTAACAATGCTGTCACAGTCGTCAATGTAAAACCTTTTAGAAGGCACCCTATTTTAAAAAGTGTCAATCAACTTTTCAAAGAGAACAAGGTTAAAAAGTTGGTCTCTATTGGGGGTTCTATTGCGTATTCTATGTGTATGGTCGCTAAGGGAGCTTTTAGTAATTACATCGCACACTACAGAACTCAAACAAATGCTTGGGATATCTCTGCAGCTATACTTATTATTAGAAATTCAGGGGGATTGGTAACGGACTTAGAGGGAACGGATATCGACCCTATTCATCACAGAGGGTATCTGATAGTCAGTGCTGACCAAAAGAGTCATGATGACTTTTTAACTATGATTCGCCCACTTATTACCAAATATACAGAAGAGTAACTCTTTTAGATAACGGTGATTTTAACCTCACCGATTTCTAAGACGTCGCCTTTGACAATCTTAGCGCGCTTACGTGTTTCTACTTCCCCATTACGGACAACATTACCCTCACCAACAATCATCTTTGCATCAGCACCACTATCAACCAAATCTAAAAACTTAATCAGTTTATGTAACTCAATATATTCTGTTTTTAACTCAAATTCCATATTATTATTCCTTTAAAAGCGTATAATATCTAAAAAGGTAATCAATGAGAGAATTTAGCTTACAATTTAAAATTTGGCACTGGTTAAATGTTTTAGCTGTTTCAGGACTTTTAGGAACATTTTTTTTACGTAAAACATTTTTAAGTTACAAAGACAATATGCTCATTATCATGGAAAAACTTCAAGGATTTTCTATAGAAATCAGTGCTGAACAAGCAAAAATAGTCGCCAAAGCCATCCGCGCTCCTATGTGGGAGTGGCATATTCTTTTTGGCTATCTTTTTGCTGCGCTATTACTTTGGCGTATTGTGATGATTCTTAAAGATGGTTTTGGTTTTGAAGAAAATCCAAACACCCATATGAAATGGATATATCGCTCATACAAAGTTATCTATCTTATATTTATATTTATGGCCATCAGTGGTTTAGTCCTTAGCTTTTATAAAGACCTAGGTATCGCTAAAGAGAGTGCCCATTTCATCAAAGAAAATCATGAGCTTTTAGCATGGGTCATTGTCTGGTTTGTTCCCTTACATATTACAGGTGTCCTAAAAGCCAATGCTAGCGATCAAAAAGGTCTGATTTCTAAGATACTTTCATAAATCTAAATCAACCCTAAAAGCGCTACCAATAAAACGGGTGGTGTGATAATCATGCCGACCTTCATATACTCACCCCAGCCAATTTTCACACCCTTTGTCGCTAAAACATGGAGCCAAAGTAAGGTAGCGAGGGATCCTATTGGAGTCATCTTTGGCCCTAAGTTTGAGCCTAAGATATTGGCATATGCCAGCGCGTTATGCCCCGTCTCGGCGATAGCAATATCCATAATCATAATGGTAGGCATATTATTCATCACAGAACTTAAAAGCGCGGCTAAAAATCCTGTTCCAATAATTGCAAACTCATTGGACACGCTTGCCATAGCATTGATAAGCGTTGCAAGATAATGTGTCAATCCTGCATTTTTCAAGCCAAAGACGACAATATAAAGTCCTATCGAGAACCATACAACTTGCCATGGTGCAGTTTTTATAATATGCAGAGGTTCCACTGCATTATAGTAGCGCGCTAGAAGTAAAAACAACAGTGCTCCACCAAGTGCAAATAGTGAGATAGGAAGATTAAAATAATCTCCAACAAAATACGAAAGCATCAGCGCACCAAGGAACCACCAAGAGAGTTTGAACATCTGAGGACTTTTGATAACGCAATGCGCATCAGGAAGAGTACTGATATCAATAGTACGTGGAATATCTTTTCTAAAAAATATAAGCAATACAATGATAGAAGCAAAAATACTTAAAAGATTTGGTAGAAACATTATCTGTGCATATTCTAAGAAACCAATATCAAAATAGCCAGCTGTGACAATATTAGTAAGATTTGATATAACTAAGGGGTTAGATGCACTGTCACCGATAAAACCACCTGCCATTAAAAAGGCAAAAATTGCTAGGGGTTTCATCTTCAAGTAACGCATTTTGGCCAGTAAAATCGGTGTGAGAATAAGTGCCGCCCCATCATTGGCGAAGAGTGCAGCTACCAGTGCGCCAAGGAGTAAGATATAGACAAACATCTTCAGTCCATTTCCACCACTAAGACGCGCCATTTTGATGGCTGCATACTCGAAAAAGCCTATTTCATCTAAGACCATAGATAAAATAATGATTCCAATAAATGCCAAGGTCGCGTCCCAGACGATATCCGTTACCTCTAAAACATCTGTAAAATCTACCACACCTAAAGCCAGCGCGCTGAGTGCACCAATAACTGCTGTTGTTCCAATCTGTAGCCCACGAGGCTGCCAGATAATAAAGGTTAGTGTAATTATAAAAAGTAAAATGGATAGTAGCAAAAGTATCTCCGAAAATTCAATTTATGAAACTATAGCTAAACTTATATTTCTATTTTGAATTCTCCTGAGTACAGACATTAAGCATCTGAATCTAGAATCGAATAACCCATACCATGCATGGCTTTGTCAATGATTTCCACCGCCTTTGCAATAGTTTGATGTGAGATATCAGGAAGCTCTCCACCACTCATTGTTTCAGCTTCATCAAATCCACGTAAAATTCCTTCACGTCCAGCACGCAGGAGTCCTTCATCAGACCCTGCTCCTGCTAAAACAAAGTTGGCTATACGCTCAGATGTTTGAGTCACCCCAAAAAAGCCATCTTCACTCACCAGATCCTTTGCCTCATCTTGAGTCAAGTCACCAATATTGGGTCCATCGTAACCGATTTCTCCTAAAAAGCTTTGAAACTCTTCATAATCTTTTTGAAACTGCGCCTCTGGATTGAGTGCGCTACTTTGAGTAGAAAATGAGACAGATGTAAAACTGAGTGAGTCCTCTTTTATTTTTAGCTTTGTTGCCGCATAAACATCTTTTAAATCATCTACTTCTTGTTTTCTTACTTCAGCATTGTCACTTTTACTTTGAGTATAAAGTGAAGCTGCTTGATTGCTGTTTGAAATGTTCATAATTAAATCCTTTTATATATGACTACTATTCATAAAAGTATATCGGCAAAAAACAATTTCCCTTCAAGAAAATCATTCAAATCAAACATTAATCATTTTTTAGCTAAAATAGCAAACTTTTTACCATAAATAAAGGCTATATAATGATAGATGTTGTTGAAATTCAGAAAATATTACCACACCGTTACCCATTTCTACTTGTTGATCGTGTTACTGAGGTTAAAGCTCATGAGAGTTTAATCGGTTATAAAAATGTATCAATCAGTGAAAATGTATTTCAAGGTCACTTCCCTGGTCACCCAATTTATCCAGGTGTTATGATTTTAGAAGGTTTGGCGCAAGCTGGTGGAATTTTAGCATTCAAAAGCATGGACATGACAGAAGAGGAAGCAGCATCAAAAGTTGTTTATTTTATGAGTATCGATAAGGCTAAATTCAGATCTCCTGTTACACCAGGTGATCGTTTAGAGTACCGTATCTCTGTTATCAAACAACGTGGTAATATCTGGGTACTCAAAGGCGAAGCTTATGTTGATGACAACCTTGTCTCAGAAGCTGAACTTAAAGCAATGATCGTAGATAAATAGATCATTATGAGTAATATTTCAGAACAAGCGATTATCGAAGAGGGTGCAATTATTGGTGAAAATGTCACTATTGCTCCTTTTTGTCATGTCTCTGCCAAAGCGATTATTGGAGATGGATGTATCTTAGAACAAGGTGCATGTATCTATGGTAAAACAACGCTTGGAAAAAACAACCACATCTTTTCATATGCCGTTATTGGTTCTATTCCTCAAGATTTAAAATACAATGGTGAAGATGTAGAACTCATTATGGGTGATAACAACACCGTTCGTGAATTTACACTCTTTAATCCTGGAACCAAAGGTGGCGGTGGTAAAACCATCATCGGCTCACATAACCTTTTTATGGCTTATGTACACCTTGGTCACGATGTTATTATCGGAAACCACTGTATCTTTGCCAATGCAGCAACACTCGCGGGTCACGTAGAAGTTGGTAATCACGCCGTTATAGGTGGAATGACACCTGTTCATCAGTTTGTACATATTGGAGATTATGCCATGATTGCAGGTGCTTCAGCACTCTCTCAAGATGTTCCTCCTTACTGTATGGCTGAGGGAAATCGCGCTATGGTTCGTGGCCTCAACCTTACAGGTCTTAGACGTCAAATTGAACGTAGTGAAATTGATGCTTTAAAAGCTGCTTATAGAGATCTATTTGAGTCAGGGCAACCACTTAAAGAGATCGCCGCTAAAATTCTAGATGACAAACCAAATCATTATGTACAAAATTTATGTGAATTTATTTTAAAAACAAAACGTGGAATTCCATTTGAGAGGAAAAATATATGAGTAAAAGAGAGTGTAGTTTTTGTAATGCCCAAGAGAGCGAATCAAACCCACTATTAACCGGCAATGAGGTATTCATCTGTCAAAACTGTGTTTACTCCGCATACAAAATTATGTTTGGTGATGAAAGTGAAGTAGAAAGTGAAGAGAATCAGGCACTTGTAGAAGCGGCTTCATCACTGATGACACCAAAAGAGTTAGATAACTTTTTAGGTGATTATATCATTGGTCAAGAGCGCGCTAGAAAACTTTTATCAGTAGCTGTTTATAATCACTACAAGCGAATTTTCAAGGCCTCTTTAGTTGAAGAAGATGAGACAGAGATTGCAAAATCAAATGTTCTTCTTATTGGACCAACAGGTTCAGGTAAAACATTAATGGCACAAACCATTGCGCGTGTTTTAAATGTACCTATTGCTATTGCTGACGCCACTTCTTTAACAGAAGCAGGTTATGTGGGTGAAGATGTTGAAAATATCTTAACACGTCTACTTCAAGCTGCTGATGGAGATGTTGAACGTGCCCAACAAGGGATCGTTTTTATTGATGAAGTTGATAAAATTTCTCGTATGAGTGAAAATCGTTCTATTACTCGCGATGTTTCAGGTGAAGGTGTACAACAAGCACTGCTTAAAATCATCGAAGGTGCACAAGTAAACCTACCACCAAAAGGTGGACGTAAACATCCAAATCAAGAGTTTGTTCAAATGGATACAACCGGTATCTTATTTATCTGTGGTGGTGCGTTTGATGGTCTTAAAGAGATTTTACAAAGAAAATCTGGCGCCAATATTCTTGGATTTGGCCATGATAAAAAAAGTGAAAAAGAGAACGAAGCAACTTACGACATGGTAGAACCAGATGATTTAGTCTCTTATGGTCTAATTCCTGAACTTATTGGTCGTCTTCCAATTATTGCTTCTCTAAGTGAAATCAGTGAAGAAGATATGGTTCAGATTTTAACAGCACCTAAAAACTCTTTGGTTAAACAGTACACCAAACTATTTGCCATTGATGATGTTGAACTTAGCTTTGAAGAAGAAGCACTTTTAGCTATCGCCGCAAAAGCAAATAAACGTAAAACTGGTGCACGTGGATTACGGGCTATCCTTGAAGAAAATATGATTGATGTTATGTATACTTTACCAGAATATGCAGGTTATGAAGTTGTTATTACCAAAGAGGTGATTAACGATGGAGAAGAACCACTTTATATCAAAAAAAATAGTAAAAAAAGCGCTTAGGAAAAGTAATAGATGATTTTTAACAAACTAATTGGTCTCTTTTCAAATGACCTATCAATAGATTTAGGAACAGCAAATACATTGGTAATTGCTAAGGGAAGAGGCATTATTATTAATGAGCCTTCAGTAGTTGCGGTTAAAACTGAGAAGTACGGTGTTCAACGTGTACTTGCTGTTGGTCAAGAAGCAAAAGAGATGGTTGGTAAAACACCAGGAAATATTAAAGCCATTCGTCCTATGAAAGATGGTGTTATTGCTGACTTTGATATGACAGAGAAAATGATTAGAAAATTTATCGAAAAAGCACATGGTCGTTCTGCACTAATCAGTCCAAGAATTATTATTTGTGTTCCTTATGGATTAACACAAGTTGAGCGTAAGGCCGTTCGTGAGTCAGCACTTTCAGCTGGGGCACGTGAAGTATTTCTTATCGAAGAACCTATGGCTGCGGCTATTGGCGCTGGTGTTGATATTCGTCAGCCACATGGTAACCTTGTTGTTGATATCGGTGGGGGAACAACAGAAATTGGTGTTGTTTCACTTGGTGGACTTGTTCTTTCAAAATCGATTCGTGTTGCCGGTGATAAAATTGATAAATCAATTGTTGATTTTGTTAAACGAAAATATAACCTTTTAATTGGTGAACGTGTTGCAGAAGACATCAAAATCAACATCGGTACTGCCATCGCTTTAGATGAGCCATTAACTATGGTTATCAACGGTCGTGACCAAGTTGAGGGACTACTTAGTTCAATTGAGCTTACTAGTGAAGATGCACGTGAAGCAATGCGTGAACCACTAAAAGATATCGCTGAAGCACTTCGTGATGTTTTAGAAAAAATGCCACCTGATTTAGCAGGAGATATTGTCAACAACGGTATCATCTTAACTGGTGGTGGCGCGCTGATCCGTCAACTGGATAAATATCTAGCAGACATAGTTAAAATTCCTGTATTTGTTGCAGATGAGCCTCTTTTAGCAGTTGCACGTGGAACAGGTAGAGCCTTAGAAGAGATTGATTTACTACAAGAATTATTCGAGAATGAATAAACAGCTTTTTAGCCTTTTAACTCTTTTTACTGCACTCTTTGTGGGTGCAATCTACTACAATACAAGTCTACAAACCCCCATTAGTTCATTTTTAAACTCCATTAAAGCGACATACTTAAACTCTATTTCCTATGTTAGTGATAGCATAGATGAACATTTTAGACAACAATCAAGTATCATTGATTTGCGTGAAAAACTTGATATGTATAAAGAGACCCATCTTATATCTCAACAAGTCGCCGTTGAACTAAATCAACTCTTTCAAGAAAACAACTCATCACTCAAAACCAAACCAGAAGTAGAATTGGTACGTTCAATCTCTTACGCAAAGTTTGGAGATCATAATAAGATCTGGCTGGATATGCCCGATTTTAATACTTCTAAAGTCTATGGTCTCACCGCTAATGAATTAACAGCAGGTATCGTTGTTGCGTCTAAAGGTCAAGCCTTAGCACTCCTTAATGGGGATATTAAAAGCTCATATGCCGTTTACATTGGTGAGAATAAAGCACCAGGAATTGTCCATGGTAATAATGAAGAATTACTTATTGTTGATTTTGTACCTACTTGGATTCCTATTAAAGTGGGTGATGAAGTTTTAACTTCAGGACTTGATAGACTTTTCTTTGAGGGTTTAAAAGTCGGTGTCGTTGTTAAAATAGAGCAGGCGCAAGGCTATAGAAATGCAACCATTAAGCCCTATTACAATGCTTCAAACCCTAACTATTTCCACGTAATTAAAGAGGTTAGATAACACTAAACTCTCTTTATATCACAGTAATTAATACAAAATTCTACATCAAAATAATCTTACAATTTTTACATCATAATATCATCAATTTTTAAGTACATTTTGCCTATAATAAGCAAATTTTTATAGAATTACTTGAAGGTGAAAAATGCCAAAACGCGAAGACATTAAAACAATTTTATTAATAGGTTCTGGTCCAATTATTATTGGGCAAGCTTGTGAATTTGACTATTCTGGAACTCAAGCGGTTAAAACGCTTAAAGAGTTAGGTTATCGCGTTGTATTGATTAACTCTAATCCAGCGACCATTATGACAGATCCTGAGTTTGCTGATAGAACATATATCGAACCAATCAAACCTGAAATCATTGCAGAAATCATCAAAAAAGAAAATGTAGATGCCGTTCTTCCGACAATGGGTGGACAAACTGCACTAAATGCAGCCATGACGATGCATGAACAAGGAATGCTTGAAGGTGTTGAATTTTTAGGTGCCAATCCAGAAGCAATTTCCAAGGGTGAAGACCGTCTAAAATTTAAAGAAGCGATGATTAAAATTGGTATGGACTTGCCACATTCACGTTACGCACACTCTATGGATGAAGCACTTGATGCGGCAGAAGAGATAGGTTTTCCTATTATTATCCGTGCTTCATTTACTCTTGCAGGTGGTGGATCAGGTGTGGCTTACAATATCGATGAGTATAAAATGCTTGCTCAACGTGGTCTTGACGAAAGTCCCATCAGTGAGATTTTAGTTGAAGAGTCTCTTCTTGGTTGGAAAGAGTACGAGATGGAAGTTATTCGTGATAAAGTAGACAACTGCATCATCGTCTGTTCTATCGAAAACTTCGACCCAATGGGTGTGCATACTGGTGATTCGATCACGATGGCACCAGCACTCACACTAACAGATAAAGAGTATCAACGTATGCGTGATGCTTCTTTTGATATTTTACGTGAAGTCGGTGTTGATACCGGTGGATCAAATGTACAATTTTCAGTTGATCCGAAAACAGGTCGTATGATAGTCATTGAGATGAATCCACGTGTATCTCGCTCTAGCGCGCTGGCATCAAAAGCAACAGGTTACCCTATCGCAAAAGTGGCAACACTACTGGCAGTTGGATATACGCTTGACGAAATCACCAATGATATTACAGGAACACCTGCGGCATTTGAGCCGGTTATTGACTACATCGTTACTAAAATCCCTCGTTTTACATTTGAAAAATTTCCAGAAGCAGAAAATACACTTTCTACCAGTATGAAATCAGTTGGTGAAGTTATGGCCATTGGTCGTACTTTCCAAGAATCTGTTCAAAAAGCTCTGTGTTCACTAGAGACTGATCTTAGTGGTTTTGACTGTATGGAAGGTGATTTAGACTTTATCAAACATGAAATTCGTCGTCCAAATTCTGACCGTATTTTATATGTTGCAGAAGCAATGCGTCGTGGTATCACCAATGAAGAGATATTTGACATCTGTAAAATTGATCCTTGGTACCTTGCTCAGATCAGCGAAATTGTTGAAGAAGAGAAAACATTTGATATTGATTTGATGAATGATGAAATACGTTTTAGACGTATTAAAACCATGGGATTTTCTGATAAAAAAATCTCACAACATATCAATAGAAATGCCAACCTAGAGTTGAGTGAAAATGATGTATACAATGCACGTAAACGTTTGGGTATCTCTTTAGAGTATAACGAAGTAGACACCTGTTCTGCTGAGTTTGAAGCTTTAACACCTTACCTATACTCAACTACAAATATTACAAAATTACCGAATGTTACTAAACGTCATTCTGATAAGAAAAAAGTGATGATTCTTGGTGGTGGACCAAATAGAATTGGTCAAGGTATCGAATTTGACTACTGTTGTGTACATGCAGCTTTTGCACTTAACGACATGGGTATAGAGACCATTATGTATAACTGTAATCCTGAAACTGTTTCAACGGATTATGATACTTCTGATGTTCTTTACTTTGAGCCAATAGACTTCGAGCATGTACGCGAAGTCGTTGAGAATGAAGATCCAGATGGAATCATCGTTCACTTTGGTGGACAGACGCCACTAAAGTTAGCAAACTCACTAACAGCAATCGGTGCTAAAATATCTGGAACACCTGCGCGGGTGATTGACTTAGCAGAAGATAGAGAAAAATTCTCTGCATTTGTTGAAGAAAATGGTCTTTTACAACCAGAAAATGGAATTGCTACAACTAAAGAGCAAGCACTTTCAGTAGCAGCAACCTTAGGTTATCCTGTTCTTGTACGTCCTTCATTTGTTCTCGGTGGACGCGCTATGCGTATCGTCTACTCTGACGCTGAATTAAACAAATATATGGACGAAGCAGTTTCGGTAAGTAATGAAGCACCTGTACTAGTTGATAAATTCTTAGATCAAGCCATCGAGCTTGACGTTGATGCTATCTGTGATGGAACGGATGTTTATATCGGTTCGGTTATGCAACATATCGAAGAAGCAGGGATTCACTCTGGGGACAGTGCTTGTGCACTACCACCGATGAATCTTAGCAAAGACATTATGAATCAGGTTGAGAAACAGACTCAAAAAATTGCACTAAATCTTGGTGTTATTGGTCTACTAAATATCCAATACGCAATCTATAAAAACGAAGTTTACCTTATCGAAGTAAATCCTCGTGCATCACGTACTGTTCCTTTTGTTTCAAAAGCAACCGGTATGCCACTGGCAAAAGTAGCTACCCGTGTTATGGTTGGAGATGATTTAAGATCAGCACTTAAATTTTATGATAAATATAATGTTGTTATGGAAGAGAATGGTCTTCTTAAACCACGTCTTAAAGAGCATGTTGCTATTAAAGAAGCCGTTTTCCCATTTAATAAACTTTATGGTGCAGACCTTGTACTTTCTCCTGAGATGAAATCAACAGGTGAAGTTATGGGAATCTCAAAATCATTTGGTGAGAGTTTTGCAAAATCACAACTCGCAGCAGGTAATAATATTCCAACACAAGGAACATGTTTCTTATCATTTATAGAGATGGATAAAGAGCACGCTCCCGAGATTGCTAAAGGACTACACGAGCATGGTTTCAAACTTGTAGCTACTCGTGGTACTCAAAGTGTAATTGAAGCTGCTGGTATCCCTTGTGAACTTGTTCTTAAAATCTCTGAAGGCCGTCCAAATATTCAAGATTCTATGACCAACGGTGAAATTCATATGGCCATCAATACATCTGATAACCATACCGCCAAAGAAGATGCAACAATTATTCGTCAAGTTGTACTTCGTAGAAATATTCCTTACTTCACAACACTTTCTGCAGCGCGTGCGACGATAGAAGCATTGGCTATGATGAAAGACAACAACTGGAAAGAACCACACACTATTCAAGATTTTTTAGAAGTATAAAGATCTATCTTTAAATAGGCATTTGCCTATTTATACCCACTTCATCATTCACCCCACTCTCTCATTTTTACATACGAATAGGTTCATATTTTAAAATAATTTTTGATAGTTTTCTTTTGATTTTATAGAGAGAGGAACATCCCAAGAAGGGATGTAAATTTTAGATTAGCTTGCGTCTTTTGGGAAACAAAATCTATAACCACGACGACGAACAGTCTCAATCGTTGTGATATTTAATGGCTTATCCATTTTTTGTCTAATTTGATTAATAGCAACTTCAATAACATTTGGTGTTACTAACTCTGGTTCTTCCCAGATAGCGTCTAATAACTGCTCTTTAGAGACAATTTGATCTCTATGGCGCGCTAGGTGAGTAAGAACTTCAAATGGTTTCCCTTTAAGCTCTACTTCTTTATCTTGATAGATAATTTTTTCTTCTTCAGGATTGATGATTAAATCTTCAATCTCGATCAATGAACTACCACCAAAACGTAAACGCGCTTCAAGACGAGCGATGAGTACATCAAAGTCAAAAGGCTTACGGATATAATCATCCGCACCTGCACGTAAAGCCTCAATTTCACTCTCGTTGTCATCACGAGCTGAAAGGACAACCACTACTGTTTTAGGGCTGTTGGTTTTGATATCAGGGATGATATCGATAGCATTACCATCTGGCAACATCCAGTCAGTTAATACTAAATCATAATTACGGATATCTAAATAATACTCACCATCTTTTAATGTTTCAACTACATCACTTTGGTAGCCAAACTCTTTTAGACCTTCTGCTAAGGTCTTGTTTAATGTTACTTCATCTTCGATGATTAATATGCGCATGCACCCATCCTAGGTATAAATTTTGGCGGATTATAACACAAATTTTAATGAAATGTAAGGGTTTTCTAAGTTTTCTTTAAAGTTTCTCTAAGTTTCATTGAAGTTTTGAGAATCTTCTAAGCTAACCACACAGTTTGATAGTATATCTGGTTTAGAAAGCTTAAGTCGAAGTGTTTTAATAAGTGGGAAGTTTTCTTTAAGATGTTTAAAAAGAAACTCTAAAGCCTCTTCAATCAACTCAAATTTATACTCTTTAATACTAGACTCAATCATCTCCGCTACCTCTGCGTAATTGATAAAATCTTTTTTGTATTCATATGTTATCGAGCAGTTAATGATAACGCGTTGTTCTTCTATTCGTTCAAAGTCTAAAAGACCTATAATTGTTTTAAACTCTAAGTCTTCAATACGAATAGTCATTAGATAACTTTTTTCTCTTGACCTTGAAACAGACGAATAAGATTTGGAATATGTTTATAAAAAAGGATAAATGAGATAATCAAGATTGGCGCATGTGCCATCTCAGGTTGTAAAATAAATGCAGCAACATTCAAACCAATAACACCGATTAAAGAAGACACTGAAGAGATCTTCAGTGTCTTAGCCATAACAATCCAAACCACCAAAGCAATAGCCGTTTCAACAGGTAATAAAACAGCCATTACACCCATACCTGTTGCAATACCTTTACCACCCTCAAATCCAAGATAAGGACTAAAACAGTGACCAATAACAGCGAGTATTGCGATACCCCAAAGTGTTGCTTCACTTAAACCAAAAGCCATCGCTACCAATAAAACAGCGATACCCTTAAAAGCATCAAGAGCCAATGTTGCCGCACCCAGTTTTTTTGCAAGTCCAGGATTTGTCTCTTTAACTACACGTAAAACATTGGTTGCACCAATCGAGTTTGATCCACTCTCTTTAACATTCACCCCTGCAAATTTCTTTGCAAGAAGTAGTCCAAAGGGAATACCTCCGACTAAATAAGCAAGTATAAAAAACTGCACATTGGTGTTAAATAAAAAATCCATAATATTTCCTTAAAATAATTGTGTGATGATAGTCGAAATTTTGTTAGAAGCGCATAAAACCGCTACAGCAACTCTATACTTCCACGTTTTAGTGTTAAAATTTTATTGTGCTCAAATTCTTTAAGCAATCGAGAGATCACTTCTCTTGAAGTTCCAAGGTGCGAAGCCAACTTATCATGTGTGATTTTAATAGGGTTTTCGTCTGATTCATGTAACCAATCCAAAAGACGATGATCGAGTTTTTTAAAACGTACATCTTCAACCAGTCCTGCCATACTTCCTAAACGAAGAGAAAAAAGTTCAAAAACATACTGCTGATAAGAAGCTTCTGCTGCATAAATAGTTTTAACCACTTCTGCTGGGAGCATGTATCCTTCTAATGTACTTTCACTTACAGCAGTACCGATAGCCGGAGTATTTGTAAAGGCAGAATTTAGATTAACATTACACTGCTCAAACGGCTCAAGGAAATAAAGAGTGATCTCTTGTCCTGATTCATGAAGACGGTAAACACGCACATTTCCTGATACTAAAAATAAGATATCTTTACAACTATACCCTTGTGCAAAGAGTTCCATCCCTTTTTCAATAGTAACAGATTTTGCGTGCTTTAAAAAAAGTTGCTTACTCTCATTTGAGAGATTATCAAAAAAAGGAAAGTCTTCCATTGAGTGTCCTAATGTGTAAATTTGTAGTCAATTATAACGCAATTTATTTAATAGAAAAATTTTAGATATATTCAGGTTTAAAAGTGCTAGAATCACATCATAAATCAATTTAAAGATATAACATGAAACAATTTAACTTATTAAAAGAGATAATAATACTAGACAGAGCTGAACTTTTTAAGGCTATTAATAGTACTAAAGAGTTTGTTATTACCCATAGTGGTGAAATCAAATTCACTCCTGAACTTCCTGAGGATATGGTCGTTTATAAAGGAAGTGTTCAACCCCAAAGTAGTTCTGCATTAATGCCTACTAAACCAAAATCTCTTTCAGAGATTTTTGGCACCAACTATAAAATAGTAGAAGATGAAGATAGAGTACTGGTCAAAGCCGCAGGTGCTTGGCAAGATATCATTGGTTGGAACAATGTAGCTTCTACTTATGATGATACCAGTCCTGATGGTGTTGACCGTTTTGGAGACAAAGAACTCGAAAAAATGGGTTGGCACGGAACTGATTTTAATATCGACTATCGTGATATTGTAAATGAACTTGAAGCCAAAGTTGAGGGTGTCATTTTATGTATTGAGCATTTAGAGCCTAATTATCAATTTAGTGGCTTAGGGTATGTATCCAATATGCCTCAAGCGCGTACCGTCATGTTTGACTTTTGTAAGGCACATATTAAAGCCTTACTTGAAGGAGAAAGTGAATTTACAGTTGATAATTTAGATGATGATGAGCAAGAAGCCGCTGAATATTTTAAACTTATTTAACAATATTCAAATCTAAAAACTGTAAAAATGAAGTGGCTTCCTCCGTGGAGACCTTCGTTTTTTTCAAGAAATTCTTCTGTGGATCTATAAGATAATTACTCGCCTCACTCAAATCTGTCATCTTTAAGTTGGTACTATCAAAAACTGCGTTTAACAGATCTGATCCACTAAAATCAACTTTCTCTAAGTTTGTCTCTACAAAGTCAACCTCCTGAATACTACAATTCAAAAATTTAGCATGTTTCAACTCCAGTCTATAAAAAGAGCTTAGATTGATATTGGAGTTATGAAAGTTCATCTCAAAAGGCAAAATCAACTCAGAGTAGTTAATCCCAATAGCCTTACACTCGTCAAGCGTAACATCATTAAAGACAGAACCATTCACATGCATCAAAGAGAGGTCACACATCTTAAAGTGGCTCTCTACAAAACGACAGTGCTCAAAATGTGTTTTATGAAAGGTACAGTTTTCAAAGGTACATCCATCAAATTCTATATTGGAAAATGACATTCCACTAAAGTCTAAATCAGTAAAATTCTCTTCTATATATTCATCTTCATCAAAACTTTTTAATTCACTCACATCTACCCTTATTTATAAATTATCCAACATATTTAACATCTGAGTTGCTTCTAAGAGACCTGAATCAGATGCTTTTTTAAACCATTGGCGTGCTTCTTTAATATCTTTTTTTAAATAGAAACGTCCCTCATAGTACAACCAGCCAATCATTAATTCTGCGTCATGATCATTTTCTTGCGCTGCTAGCAGATACCAGTGTAATGCATTTTTTCTTTTATCTTCTTCTAAAATATCGTTTTTATAGGCCGTAGCCAATAAAAAAGCTGCGTCAACATTTTGATTGTTTTCAGCCAGGTTTTCTAATGCATTTATCAGCGTTGTATTACCTTTAAGGCTCTTTTCTTGATAGGCACTCACTCCTGCTTTAATAATCTTTTCTGCACTTTGTCCACCCAAACAGACAGAAAAAGTTAAGAAAAGTGTTAATAAAATCCTAATCATAGTTGTCATAATGAATAATAAGATTTGAATTAATTAAAACTTGATCCACACTCAAAGGATCCAGTTCATCTACATTCATAAACATAATTCCCGCTTCAAGTTGAAAAACTTTATTAAACTTATAACCAAGAAAAACGTCAAGCTCTTGTGCGTTTAAATCATCAAAAACCGTATTATAATCATAATCGTAAAGCGTCGCTCCCGCAAGTAATTCAAAACGAAATCTATTTTTAGCATAGATATAACGCATATAGCCATTTTTAGCATTTTGACGTTCAACTTGATTGCCTAAATAAAATTGACCAAAAAGGAAACTGCCCATCTGTAACATAGTAATGAGGCCATTTTCACCACTAACAGATCCACCCATCTCAAAAAAATTATTTTTATATAAACCCTCAATAGAAGCCTCAAAAAACTGCTCATCATATTGATAGAGTGCGTCTTGTAAGGCGGTAGAAAAAGTGCTCGCAAAATTAAAACCAACTTTTTCTAAGGCGACATAAGCATGGAGTCCACTAATATTACGCAATCGTGGCATCTGATAGGTATAAAGTGTCGCTTCCAGGTATTTTGTATTCATGGTAGCAATAGCCCCATAAAAATTCAGCTCTTCATTAACGTCTTTAAAATCAACATAATAGTTATAACGTAGATCAAGATAATTTTCTAGGTAGAAAAGTCTAAATGAGTAGGATTTCTCATCACCAATCATAGCAATTGCCCCATCCATACTTCCACTTAACCAATCATAATTAACCTCGATACGTCCTGCATTTAATGAGACCAATCCATTATCATAGTTTAAAGAGGCTTCTGAAACAATGGCTTGGTTTATATTGTCTGAGCTGTAGACAAAACGAAGATATTCAGGTGTTTTATAAGGAGAGTTGCCCAATTCAAGATTGGTTTTTCCTGCAAGTGAAAGATAAAAATCATCATTGATGTCATAGTCTAAAAAAAGATGATTATACCAAGAAGAGAAGCCACTACTCTCTTGAGGAAAAGAGCTATTATTCTCTTTTCCTAAAAGTGTCTGCGATTCTGCATGAAAGATGGAGTTTATACGCACATCTATGGGGATTTTACTATCTGCAATAATATTACTGTAAAGGAAAAGCATTAAAAACAGATATCTTAATTTCAACGGCGTCCCCAGATGAGACTTCGTTGAGGCATATGTATTATATCTTCATCTAAATCATCAGGAATAAAGTCGTCTAATTCATCATCATCCGAGTCATCTTTACTATCTTCAAATGGTCTATACTTATGAATCTCATCTGAAATCTCTTGTTCATTACCATAATATTTTTCTTCCAGCGCATGATATACTTTTTCATAATGATCTTTTACATTCACCGCACTGTTTTGAATGTTGCTACTTGCGGTTGATAACTGCTTCATCTCTTGTGTACTTTGATGGACAAATCTATTATTATGGGAAATAGAGCTACTTCTGTGACGTGAAGTGCTACGACTACCCGTATTTGAAAGACGAGACTTCATCTGTACTTTAAAATCTTTCAATGTAGCCGTTCTCTCACTTTTACGTAAATCTCTTAATGCAGAAGATCCACCAAAAGAGAGTGTATAGGTCAATAGTAACAATAAAATAGTAGATAATATTTTCATTTTCTCTCCTTTGGTTTCTATTTTAAATTAACCGTAGTATAGCAAAGCTAAATGTATTAAGTGTGTAGTTTAAGATCAAAAGTTGTCCCGGAGGCTGAACTTTCTACATTTATATTTATCCCATAACGCGAAGCAATTTCATGAACAATAAACAGTCCTAAACCCAGACCTTTGTGAGAACTTTTTTCTCGGTAATATTTTTCAAATACCTTGTCTACATTTTCAATACCACGACCACTATCTTTAATAATTAAATGCCTGTCTTTTAAAGTAATCTCTACCCTACTTTTTGATGGCGAAAATTTGATGGCATTACTAACAATATTAAGAATAAGACGGTAAAAAGCATCTTTATCGGCTAAGATCATACAAGAACTTCCACTATAAGCTACATCAACTTCTGATCGAATAGAATTAAATTGTTCTAACTTCTCCTTGATTAAAGTATCTAAGTCAAAGTTTTTATCTTCAAGTTGCATAGAGTGGGTGCGAATACTAAAAAGGAGTTGATCTTCTAGGGACTCGATACTTTCAATGGCATCTAGTATACGTATAGAACGATTTTGAAGTTTTGGATCTTCAATTTTTTTACGTAAACCTGAGGCATTTATTTTGATAACACTTAAAGGCGTATTGATATCATGAATAATAGTATTGATAAAATTGTCCATCAAATTAAT
>JADGDM010000104.1 GCA_016744905.1 Sulfurimonadaceae bacterium
CCATCAAATCATAAAGCTCTTTTGCACTACGTTCTATGGCAATAAAATTAGAGATAACTTCTGTACGATTTTCAACAACCTTATCCCCATCAGATATAAATGAAATATTTTTATCTACCAGTGCATGAACGTCTTTATGAGGCTTATCTAACTTCGAATAACTACTTGTTTTAGAGAACTTCTCTTTCGCTTCATTTTGATACCATTTACCAAGTTGACACTCAGTTGAATTATGGAATGTTGCCAATACTTCACGTCTAAATAGTGATGAATAGGCATTTGATTTATAGATGGTATGATCAATTTTAGCCAAGATTACATACACTCTATTTGCTATTGAATGTGCATAGGTATTTGTATCTTTTGCCTCTTTACTAAAATCGCCTAAGGTACCTGTAAATTCTGAGATACTTTGACTCGAACCTTGTGCAATTTTACTCATAGTTTCTGAACGTTCTTGCAACTCAGTAGCATCTTGTTGAAGTGTTTGAATCGAAATAGAAATCTCACTGGTTGCTTTTTGTGTCCGCTCAGCCAACTTTCTAACCTCATCCGCAACTACCGCAAATCCTCGTCCATGTTCGCCAGCGCGCGCTGCTTCGATGGCCGCATTAAGTGCTAATAAATTTGTCTGATCAGCGATATCTTTAATAAGCCCAATAACGCTAGTGATTTCATCCGTTCTTTGAGTCAACATTGAAATACTATGAGATGAGCTATCAACACTACCCAATAACTCTTCTAAATTTGAAGATATTTCAATCATTTCGAGTGAACTACTTTGCGCATTGCTTAAAGTACTTTCACTTGCTTCGACAATTTTATCAATACTTTCTAAGGATTTTTGCAGATCTACTTCTAAAATTTCCAGTTCTCCAACGACGCCCTCTCCAATTTTACTCAGCTCATCATTAACATCTGTGCCCTCAATATGAGCCGTATCTTTTTGCATATGGGAGATAGCTCTATTAATCGTTTCTATGTTGGTTTTAAACTCACCTTTATAGATATCTGTAGCAATAATTGGATAATCACTTTTTTGACTTGCTTTTTCAATCGATATTGAAATCTCCTGTGCAAAACCTTCTAATTGATTTAGAAACTCATTAAGTGTTTGACTCATTTGCAACATTTCACCTGCATCATTGATATCATTTAAACGACAACTAAGTTCACCTTGATGTGCTTTACCCAAAGTAGTTGAGAGCTTTTCAACCGTTTTTTGAACCTTGCGAATATTGATAAACATATACCAAGCCAGTGCAAAATTAGCGATGTTCACAATACGCATCACGTCAAAACCTGAATGATAAATTTCAACAACCAAAACTATCGTAAAGATTAAAAGTGAAAAAATATTGGCATATTGAATTTTTGATAAAGAGGAGAGCTGATTCATTTAATTTCCTTATATAATTATCAACAATTTTAACGCAAAAGACAAAAAAAACTTGTAATTTATTCATATCTTCCTTATCTAAGACAAAATGTGTAGAATTTCACATCACAAAAAAGGCCCGTATTGAAAATAATTAAACCCACAACACTATTAAGCAATGATCTACTATTAAAAAACATGGCGATTGCCTATGATAAAACTATTCAAGCTATTGATACTCTTGAGAATTTAAAAGCTAAATATCCTGATGCAGAAGTTCAAATATTAGAAGAAAACTCATTATTAATGCCAGGACTTATCAATGCCCATGTACACTTAGAGTTTTCAGCCAATAAAACAGACCTTAAGTATGGCAGTTTTATGCCATGGCTACACTCTGTTATCAAAAATAGAGATGAGCTTATTGGTGGTTGTGATGCCAATTGTGTTAGTAAAGCCTTAACGCAAATGCTTGATTCTGGGACAACAACTATTGGTGCTATTAGCTCACATGGACTAGATCTTGACGCTACGGCGAACTCTAAATTGAATGTTGTCTATTTTAATGAAGTAATCGGTTCTCAAGCGACTATGGCAGATGCCCTTTATGGTGACTTTTTAGGAAGACTAGAGAGTTCACAAACGATTAAAAGAGAAGGTTTTATACCTGCTATCGCTATTCACTCACCTTACTCGGTTCATCCCATCCTTATCAAGCGCGCTGTGGCTTACGCTACGCAACATAAAATGCCTTTAAGTGCGCATTTTATGGAGTCTACGGCTGAGCGAGAATGGTGTGAGAGCAATGAAGGCGAATTCAAACCATTTTTTGGTGAGTTTTTAAAACAAGATTACGCTGTAAACACCCCAAAAGACTTTCTCTCTCTTTTTAATGGCTATCCTACCATGATGACCCATGCGACTAAAATCAAAGAAGAAGAACTTCAGCACTGCGCTAGTGAAAAACACAGTATCATCCACTGTCCTATTTCTAATCGTCTTTTAGGAAATGGTGCGCTTGATATCAGCGCGCTAGAGAGAGAGAAGGTTCCCTTTATTATGGGCACTGATGGTTTGAGTTCAAACTATACCCTCAACCTTTTTGAAGAGATGAAGAGTGCCTTGTTTATGCACGATACCCACGAACTTTCTACGTTAGCTAAAGATTTATTTCAAGGCGCTACAATTCGTGCTTCAGATGCACTAGGACTTAACAAAGGTCTTTTAGAAGTGGGTCGTGACGCGGATATGATTGTTTTAGATTTAGATAAAGAGATAGAAGAGGACTTAGAACTTCATCTCATCTTACATCACTTCAATGTTTCAAGCGTTATCATCAACGGAAACAGTGTAAAAAATAAAATTAAAGAGTAAGTATGGAATTTCTTAAAAAACTATTTTCACCCATCACCGCTACCATTGGATTTATCCAAAATCATTTTAAGGCGATGGTCTTTATACTCGTCGTATATCTTCTTTTTGCTCCACAAGACCAATCATCACTTACTCCAAATAATCTCGCAAAAATTAAACTCTCAGGTCCTATTTTTGATGTGAGTGAAGTTGTTGAACAACTTGATGAGGCCGCAGAAGACAAAAGTATTAAAGGGGTACTTTTTGTAGTCGATTCTCCGGGTGGTTCTGTTCCTCCTTCTATCGAACTGGCTTACGCACTTAAACGTGTAAAAGAGAGTAAACCTGTGGTTGTTTACGCTGCAGGAACCTTAGCCAGTGGAAGTTATTATGCCTCTATCCACGCCGATGAGATTATGGCAAATCCTGGCTCGATGGTTGGCTCTATCGGGGTTATCATGCAGGGGGCAAATGTCTCAGAATTGATGGGCAAAATTGGTATTAAAACACAGATTGTGAGTGCGGGTAAATATAAACAAGTTGGCACCAGTGATAGAGCATGGAAAGATTACGAAAAAGCAGAGTTAGAAAAAGTGATCGATGATACTTACGCAATGTTTACGCAAGATGTAGCCGCTGCTCGTGGATTAGACATCAATAAAAGCGATGACTATGCCAATGCACATATTTTTACAGCGCGCCAAGCCAAAGAGGTGGGACTTATTGATTCACTAGGTGTTGAGTATGATGCCAAACTAAAACTCGTTGAACTCTCCGGTGTCAAAGAACCAGTTTGGAATAAAGAAGATGAATTTGATAAGTTTATGAAACGTATTGCCGCAAGCAGCGCGCTAACATTACATACTTATTTTCCATCTTTAATACTACGATAATTGATACAACAATAAATATTTTAAATTGTTAAAATTATAAGCAATAACTTTCCATAAATTTGGATATTATTGCGTCATGAATAAGCTTTTAATATTACTATTACTTTTTTCATTGTCATCACTTCTCGCTAATGAAGTCAAAGCACATAAAAAACTCCCTCTAGCGCGTAGCCTTCCACTTTTGAAAACTATTGAAAGTGCGGCGATGCATTTGGGATCTGGCCCGACAGAAGTTTATGTATTTGTAGATCCAAATTGTCCACACTCGCGTAATTTTATCTCTCTTATTAGTGAGAGTAAAAAAATGCAAAAAAACTATCACTATCTTATCTTTTTATATTCGCTTAAACGTATGCACTCAGAGGCCTTAGTTCAAACGATCTATCAAAGCAATAATCCTCTAAAAATGACTATTGATGTGATGCTTAATAAAAAGGCACCTACCCTAGTACAAACTACCAAAAGTGATGTTAAAATAGCAAAAATAGCGCACGTCGCACAAGAGATTGATGTCTATAAACGACCCTACCTTGTACTTATCAAACATCCAAGAAAAGAGGAGAAAAACTAATGTATTACAATACACCTGATGTCCATAACTACGCACACTTTGTAACTCGATATCGTGCGCCTATCATCGCCTTTTTTGTTCTTAGTGCGATAACATTGTTACTATTTTTTAGACCAACATTTATCTCTTCTGATACACAGTTTTGGCTAGAAGAGTCACAGGAACTAGAGCGAACCCACGCCAAAGCCTACGATACCAGCAATATCTCCGTTTTAAGTATCAAAATTGATAGCTTTGATGAAGCGACAAAAAAAGAGCTTTCCAACTTACAACAGCAACTTTCAAACAGTTCTGAGATTAGCAAGGTAGATTCACTTTTTAGTAGTTATTATATTTACAATGACGAAAGTGAAGACGACTCTTCTATGGTTGCGACCATCAATATAAAGTCCATGAATGTAGAGAATGTAAAAAAACTCATCAATACCGTGTATGAGCCATATAAGCACTTTATCAGTCGTGATTTTAAAAAGTTCCAATACTTTATCTACTCAGATAAAGCCGTTGATATCACACAGTTTAATATTCAAAAAAAGTACACCTATACCAACACCCAAGAGAAGACAACCTTTAACCATTACTTGGGTTATATTACCATCATTGTATTGGCCATTATTTTAATTTTTAGACTTATATTTAATAACTATATCTCCTCTCTTAGCGCGCTCACTGTCATTACACTCACCTTGATTGGGACCTTTGGTATTATCTACTTTTTTACGGGTATCTCAGATGTACATATTGCCATGAGTTTGATTGTTATTAGTATTTCGATGGTCGACTTTTTATATTTTTACTATAGGTGGCATGTCTCACAATACCAAGCAGACCTAGACCGCGCTATGCAAAAAACTATCAACAGAAATATAATGCCCGCATTTTGGACCTCACTCATCACATTAGTGGGTCTGGGTGGTCTTCTATTTGTCGATTCAAATATCATCAAACTTTTAAGTTTAAGTGTTATCGTCCCCTCGATAC
>JADGDM010000004.1:0-4212 GCA_016744905.1 Sulfurimonadaceae bacterium
CTCTATGAGTTCAAAATCCATCCAATCAGGAAGGCCACCAACATTGTGATGTGATTTAATAACTTCTGATGGACCATTAACAGAGATAGATTCGATAACGTCAGGATATAGTGTTCCTTGTGCTAAGAATTTAATCCCATCATGTTTTTTCGCCTCTTTTTCAAACTCTTCTATAAAGGTGTGACCAATGATTTTACGTTTGGTCTCTGGATCAGAAATACCTTCTAGTTTTCCTAAAAAGTTATCTACTGCATCTACTGTGACAAGTGGCACTTTTAAGTTGATTTTGAACACTTGTTCAACTTGCTCGCGCTCACCTTTTCTAAGCAGTCCATTATCAACAAATACAGGTACCAATTGATCACCAATTGCTTCATAAAGAAGGGCTGCAACTACAGAAGAGTCAACCCCTCCACTTAAGCCACAAAGAACTTTTCCTGTGCCCACTTGCTCACGAATTTTTGCTACTTGTTCTTTTAAGAAGTGCTCAATTTTCCATTTCTCATCAATTCCACAAATCTTACGTGCAAAGTTACGAAGCATTAAGTAACCTTCTTCAGAGTGTTGAACTTCTGGATGATACTGCATTGCATAAACACGTTTCTCTTCGTTAGCAATCGCTGCATATGGAGAGTTATCTGATGTTGCAATCGCTTTAAAACCTTCAGGTAAAACATCAACTTTATCACTGTGACTCATCCAAACAATACGATCATCATCACAATCTGTAAATAGTGCTGAACTCTCTTCACCAATATCATTAATTTTCAGCTCAGCTTTCCCATATTCATGATGATCTGAACGAATTACAGAGCCACCAAAGTCTACTGCGATTCTTTGCATCCCGTAACAGATTCCCATAACTGGAATACCTAAGTCATAAACACCTTGATCTACCGTATAAGCATCTTCATTATAAACAGAAGATGGACCACCACTAAGAATAATCCCCTGAGGATTTTTAGCTTTTATATCTTCTATAGACGTGTGATAAGGAACGATTTCACAATAGACCTTATCTTCACGCATGCGGCGCGCTATAAGTTGTGTATATTGAGAACCAAAGTCGAGAACGAGCATATTTACATTTTTCATGAGTAACCTTGAAATATTTTAAAATTGAGTGAAAGTGGTTCTAAGAAGGAATTTCTCAGAACCTTTATATGGAAAGAATAATACTATAGTTTGGATTAATGTTTAATATAAAGACCTAAAACTTCAAATTGAAGATACCAAATAGATACAGAAACCACATACCCAACAAGCACAGTCCATGAAAGTCTCATGTGCGCACCAAAAGTATAAATACCATGTAGTTTACCCATAACACCAACACCAGCAGCTGAACCAAAAGCGATGAGTGAACCACCCACACCCGCAGTTAGAGTTACCAACATCCATTGATTTTGAGCAATATCAGGATTCGCTTTTAACACCGCAGACATAACCGGTACATTATCTACAATGGCAGATAAAAAACCAACACCAATATTGACGATAGTAGGACTAAACATTGTATAAAGTTCTGCAGCGTGTGCTAAGAAACCAGCAAAGTGCAGTGCGCCAACCATGGCTAAGATACCAAAGAAAAATAGCAGTGTATCATTTTCGATTTTTGCCACTGATTTATAAATTTGAATATCATGGTTATGTGTCTTTTTCAATCTATATGCATAAAGCTGTAGTAAAGAAAGACCAAATAACATTCCCCACATTGGAGGTAAGTGCATTAATTGTTTACCCATAACTGCTGAAAGAATTGTAAAGACACCAAGTCCGATAATCACTTTACCACCCTTGAAAATCTCTACTGCTTCACCATCAGTATCTGGTACATCTGGAGAAGTATTTGGAACCATACGGCTGAGTAAAAATGCCGTTACTATCCAACCAAGAAATGATGATGGAAAAAGGAATAAAAAGTCAACAAAAGTACCTTTATTTGCTGCCCATGCCATTAAGGTTGTAATATCTCCAAAAGGTGACCATGCCCCACCTGCATTGGCTGCAACAACGATATTCAAAGCAGCTGGTACTAAAAATGCCTTATTATTTTTTTCAATAGTAATAAGTACTGTTGAAAGAATAAGTGCAGTCGTTAAGTTATCCGCAACAGGAGAGATGAAAAACGCCAAGAAACCAGTTACCCAAAATAGTTGTCTATACGTATAGCCTTTCTTGAGTAATGTATCTTTTAGTTTATCAAAAACATTACGTTCAATAAGTGCTTCGATATAAGTCATTGCCACAAATAGAAAGAAGAAAATCTCAGCAATCTCCAAAATAAGATGTGCAATCTCCGTATCAAATGGAGACATATTTAGGCCATTAAAAGCGTAATATCCACCAAGTAACATAAACATAAATGTCCCACCAAAAAGGGCTGGTTTAGCCTTATTAATATGGTACTTCTCTTCTGCTGCAATAAAGTAGTAAGACACTACAAATACTAATAATAAAAACCAACCAAATGGTTCTAGTGCTAAATCTAAGGCCTGTGCACCTTCTGTTGCTCTTGTCATTTTTCATCCTCGTTTATAAAATGTACGCCCAGTGACGTTTTTCGTTTTAGTGCTGCTTTAACAATACTTTTCGCTGTTAATAATCGTAAAGACAACAGTCTTCCATTGTCTGGCGAAATTAACTCATTAATACTCTCTAAAGCGCTTTGTAAACCTTTGAAAGTTCTACTTATAGAAACATTATCCCACATTATACGACGTAAAATATCTTTCTTAGCTTTATCACTATCTTTCTCTAATACGTCCGTATTGTATCTAAATTTTGTCTTCTCACATATCACAGAGTTATAAGAAATACTTTTGGCCGCTCGAATGGCGAAAACAAGACCTTCAAGTAGTGAATTACTTGCCAAGCGGTTCGCCCCGTGCACCCCTGTACTAGCTACTTCACCTACGGCATATAAAGAGTCCACTCCAGAAATTCTAGCATCTATATCCGTTTTTATTCCACCTATACTATAATGAAAAGCGGGCGAAATTGGCACTTTTTTTGTTGGCACATCGTAACCTAAAAGTCTCAAGTTCTTTGTGATATTTGGAAAACGTTTTTCAAAATATTTTTCACTAAAAGTCTCAAAAGAGAGATAAACTTTCTTACCTTTTTTTTGGGCGTAATCAAAAATAGCGCGACTAACAATATCGCGCGGTGCCAACTCAGCGCGCTGGTCATACTCTTTTAAAAATGAATATCCATTTTCATCAACAACCTTAGCCCCTTCCCCACGCAATGCTTCTGTTAAAAGTTGTTTTTGGACTGCGTTATTTTCTACAAAAACAGTTGGATGGAACTGTAACATCTCCATATTTTCCATCTCGATATCTTTTTCAATACAGATTCCATGAATATCACCAGAGATACTATAAGCATTGGTGTGATACTCAAATAAAGAGCCTACGCCTCCACTTGCAATGACTACATTTTTTGCTAAGATTTCTCTTCGCTCACCTCTATATTCAACAACCACACCACACGCGATATTATCTTCCATTAAAAGATCAACCATCGTTGCATTTGACATCAACGGATGTGGGTTTTGTGAAAGTAAAAAATAGTGTAAATAACGTCCAGTTGCATCTCCACCCGCATGTAGAATACGATTAGTGGAGTGTGCTGCTTCTTTGGTATAGAGCAATTTTCCATCTTCATCTTTATCAAATTCAAAACCGCGTGCTATTAAGTCTTCTATAACGGCAATAGAATTATCACTAAGGACTTGAACTGCATCTTCTTTACAAAGACCAGCACCTGCGTCCATAGTGTCTTCTACATGTGAGGCAATATCTGATTCGTCATAAGCAGTACTCACACCACCTTGAGCATAATAAGTATTACATTCCCATGGTTCTGCCTTATTAATTATAAGGACTTTTTTACTTTTAGGAATATTAAGTGCTGTATATAAGCCTGCTATCCCTGCTCCGACGATAACTACATCATACTGCATTGATTTTCTTTAGTTTATCTAGCTTCGAGTAGAAAGGATCAGCTTTATGTCCACACCCATCAAGCATTAATAGAGCAGATGTTATAATAATAAAATTAAAAATTATACGTTTAAAATAGTTCAAATTGACCTCAAAATTATATTTTTAGAACCGTTATTATAATACAAAAAGATAAAGTTATGCCATGTTAAAAACCATCCAATCACTCCCGCATTCTCCAGGGATTTATCAGTACTTTGATAAA
>JADGDM010000004.1:4222-42660 GCA_016744905.1 Sulfurimonadaceae bacterium
ATCCAATAAGCTGCTCTATATTGGCAAGGCGAAAGACCTATCAAATAGAGTACGTTCTTACTTTAGATTCACGCCAGAACTGGGTCCCAACAAGAATTTATCCCTACGTATAGAAAATATGATTTTGCAAGCTGTGTCCATTAATTATATCGTTGTTGATAGTGAACATGATGCACTAATTTTAGAAAATTCCTTAATAAAACAACTCAAACCAAAATACAATATATTGCTGCGTGATGATAAAACCTACCCCTACATTTATATTGACTATACACAAGAGTACCCCCGTTTTGACATTACTAGAAAAATTATAAAAGGAAAAGAGATTAAATACTTTGGTCCATATTCAACGGGAGCAAGAGATATATTAGACTCTATTTATCAGACACACAAACTGGTCCAAAAGAAAAGCTGTCTCAAAGGTAAAAAAGCATGTCTTTACTATCAAATTGAGCAATGTCTTGCACCTTGTGAGTTTGATGTAGCGCGCGCAGACTACTTAGAAATCGTCAAAAGTGCCATTGACAAGATCAATAATAAAAAAAGCCTCGTTAAGGACTTAGAGAAAACCATGCATCTCTACGCTGAGAGCATGCGTTTTGAAGAAGCGGGTGAGATAAGAGATAGAATAGAACGTATTCAAAAAAGTCAAAACTTTTCTTATATTGATATCTTATCTAATGAAAATTTTGATATTTTTGCCATTTCAAAAAATGATCAGCGCGCTGTTATCTTACGCCTTTTTATGCGTAATGGGAAAATCATATCAAGTTCTTACGATTTTATAAATTTAAATAATGGCATAGACATAGAGGAGAGTTATGAACGCGCCATCATAGAGTTTTATAAAAATGAAAAGCCCCCTATCATTTCAGAAATATTAATAGCCCATGACTTTAGTGCAAAAAAACTTGTTGTTTCTCATCTTAGTGAGCTATTTGAAAAAAAAGCAAAAATCAGCTTTCCATTAAGGGGCAATAAAAAGAAGCTTATAGATTTGGCCCTCCTTAATACACAGGAGTTACTCAAAAATAGAAAAGAGAGCAGTGAAGAACATATCCTGCGTGAACTTCAAGATCTATGCCAATTAAGTGTTACTCCTTACCGAATTGAGACTTTTGACAACTCCCACATGGCCGCAAGTGCCACTGTCGGAGCAATGGTTGTTTATGAAAAAGAGCAGTTTGTCAAATCATCAAGAAGGGTTTATCACCTTGAAGCAAAAGATGAATATGGACAGATGAGAGAAGTCTTGGTGCGCAGAATCGAAAGTTTTGATAAAAACCCACCACCAGATTTATGGGTGCTAGATGGAGGGACAACTCTTCTCAAACTGGCCCTAGATATACTTGAAAGTTTTGGAATAAATTTAGATGTGGTTGCTATATCAAAAGAGAAAATTGATGCAAAATCTAAGCGCGCTAAAGGCAGTGCTAAAGATATCTTACATACTTCCTTTGAAAGCTTTAAATTAGACACCAAAGATAAACGATTACAACTCATGCAAAGAGTACGTGATGAAGCCCATAAAAATGCCATCAACTTTCATAAAAAAACAAAATTAAAAAATGATCAAGAGTCAAATCTGCTGAGGATAAAGGGTATTTCGAGTGCTAAAATTGCAAAACTATTAAAATATTTTGGAACTTTTGAAAATATTAAGAACGCCTCTTTACGTGAAGTATCTACAATATTAAATGAGAGAGATGCCAAGATTATTAAGAATGAGTACTAAGTAAGGCGATATTAGTAATTATTATGCTATATTTACCGAGATTAAAAAAGTATGATTTTTATAAGGTGTGATTTATGAGTAAAATAGAACCTATAGATGAAGAGTACCTTTTTCAAGGACGCGCGATTGTAAGCGAGACCGATGAAAAGGGAATAATCACCTATGCTAACAGAAAATTTTGTGAAATATCTGGATATATGTCCAGTGAACTAATTGGACAACCTCACAATATCATCAGACATCCTGATATGCCTAAAGAAGCATTTGTAAAGATGTGGGACACCATTAAAAGTGGACAAATTTGGACAGGACTTGTTAAAAACCTTCGTAAAGACGGTCTTTATTATTGGGTAGAAACGGAAGTTGTTCCTTCTTTAGACGAAAATGGAAATGTCACTGGATATGTAGCAGCGAGACGTCCTGCAAGTAAGAAGAATATCGAAGAAATTGCAAAAGTTTATGCTGCAATGTTACGAACTGAAAAATAAGGAAAGCCAGTGCTAATATACAACCATACTAAAGAATTTGTTGGAATCAATGAAGAGGGACTACGTGTTTTAGGTTGTGCAAATCTTAACGAACTATTAAATGAATGTTATGACTTTGCTGACCTTTTTGTAAAAAGACCTGGATTTATCCACAACTTTAAAAACTTCAATTGGATTGATTTTATCATGCACGCAGAGGCTGATGAAGCAAAAGCCATTGTACATATCAAGGGTAAAAGCTTTTCATGTCAAATAGAAGTAAAAGACTTTTCCCTCGTTGCTGACCCATCTAATAGTGCTTATGAAGTCATACTAACACATATCAAAGCAGTTAGTTCTGATGAAAGTGCAAAAATAGCACAAGAAGTATCAAGTACTCCTCGTCCTGAACAACGAGAAAATGTATCCGTACCAGCCCCAATGATGGAACCTGATACATTTACTGAAGATGTTTTCAAAACAGAAGAAGTAGTTGAAGACAGCCTTATCCCTCCATTTGATGATACTGAAGAGGAAGAAGAAGAGGTCTCATTTCCACCAATTGAAGACAGTATTGAAGATTCTAATGCAGAATATGATCCATATGATGTACCATCGAGCACTGATGAAACTGATGATAATATTGAATTTGATCCAACATCACTCGTTCCTGATTTTGACAAACCTCTAGAAATCGAAGATGATGTCTTTTTAGACAATGATGATGAAAATCCACTTGAATCATTAAATGAGGATGGCAAATTAGATATCAATTTTGATGATGAAGATGATTTTGTATCTGAAGATACTGAAGAAGCACCAATGCTTGGTGATTATATTTCACACAAAGATGCTGAATATATTGACAATCTAAAAACAGACAAAAACTATCAATATGATCCACATGTTGCTGCTGATGAATTGGGACTCCCTGTTGATTTAATTGAAGAATTTATCGAAGACTTTATACAACAAGCCCATGAATTTAATGATGAACTTTATGAGTCAACTGCAAAAGAAGACTACGATAATGTTAAAGTTTTATCTCATAAACTTAAAGGTGTAGCCGCAAATTTAAGAATTGAAGATGCATTTGAAGTATTAAGTATTGTAAATACTTCTGATGACAGAGAAGAGATAGAAGCCAATTTAAAACAGCTAAATAGAATTATTGCCAAATTAGAAGGAAAAGACCCCGACGAAGTTATGGGTACGGCATCTACTTCACAAAAAGAACTTCTTGAACCAACGCCTGAAGAGATAAAAGAACCTTCAATTGAAGCACCTTTAGCCAGTCTTGAAGAGGATTTAGAAGACGATGATATAGACTTGCCTCCTATGCCCGAATTAGAAGATGACTCTGAAGATGATTTATATGCATTTAATGTTAAAGAAGAGGAAACTCCAACGCCTTCTATAGATTCTACTGAGGATGAAGATTTATATGACTTTGCGCCTATTGATTCTATCGAAGAAAATCTAAAAGAAGATGAAGCTGATAATTCTGATGAAGATGATCTTTATGCTATGGATCCTATGGAGAAAGAAGATACCGATGATTTACTTCCTCCAATGCCAGAGACACCTTTAGAAGATGATGACCTTTATGCACTAGAACCACTTGAGAACAAAGAAGATGAAAAAGAGGAAGAAGACGATTTACTTTCTCCAATGCCAGAGACATCAATGGATGATGAAGATCTTTATGCGCTTGACCCTCTTGAAGATGAAGGCGATTTACTTCCTCCAATGCCAGAGACTTCCACTGAGGATGATCTTTATTCAATGGATACTATTGAGCAAGAGAAGCAAGAAGAGGATACACCTGTAGTTAAAGAGATTATCAGCATAAACTTTGATTCATCTAAGGCTGCTAATGAGCTTGGGATAGATTCAACTTTAGTACATGAACTGGTCGAGGATTTTATTATCCAAGCTAAAGATTTGAAACATGACTTAGAAATGCAAATTGAGGATCAAAACTTTACTTCTATTGCACGTAATGCAATTATACTTAAGGGCGTAAGTGATAACCTACGAATAAGTGAAGTATCAGAACAGTTAACACTACTTTCAAATACACAAGATACGTCAGTTGCAAAAGATGCAATCACTAAACTATATCTTTATATAGATCAACTTTAAAGGAACACAATGCAAATAGGGCTCAAGAACCGTCTAAGACTGATTAGTCTTTTTCCAATTTTAATACTCTTCACCATTGCGAGTTATTATGTATATAACTCTTACAACTCTTATATTGCTGCGCAATATTTACAAGCTAAGCTTACTGAGAATAGAGAATTAAATAACATAATTGGAAATTTATCACGCGAACGTGGTATGACCGTTATGTATTTAGGAAATTCATCTCCAACAACACATAATTCTTTGATAGCGCAAAGAACAAAAACGGATGAGACTCTCGATTCATATGTTAACAACAATAAATTAAACCTAAATATACATGATCATGCACAGGGAGTCTCATCTTGTCAAGCATGTATCAATGAGAAAAGTATTGTAGGAACAATGCAAAGTATTATTGAAGCACGGCCACTTGTTGATTCTCAAAAACTAGAGTTTGAAGATATTTTTACTGATATCTATGGTATTTCTCAAGCAGAAATTCTTAAAAAAATTGAACAAATTTCTGATATCCAAATTGATGAAGAGATCACTTCACTTGCATCAAACTACTTAAATTTAGCGAGAGCAAAAGAATTTACAGCCGCAGAGCGTGACTTTATCTCTTTTGCGCTCGCTCGTTCAACTAAATTTGATCCAGAAGAGCTAAATGCATGGTTATCCCTTATTGGAAAAGCCGATGCAATCAACTTTAAATCACTTCTTAATGATGCTGTTAAAGCAGGTATTCAAGAGATATTTGAAGATGAAGATAATGCAGAGTTATTTGAAGACATAACAATAGAGCGTTCAGAAATTATGCGTGCTGTTAATGATGGACTGTATGAAACTGATTCAGGAATATGGTTTACTATGCTTTCAGAAAAAATCAATCTTATTGATGATTCTGAAGATATTATTCTTGAAGCTATGGATGCACGTGCATTAACTGTACAAGACAATGCGATTCAAATTCTTCTTGGTTCAATTGCTGTATGGGCACTTTCTATTTTCATTGGTGTCTTTGGTATGTTATTGGCTAATGATATTGCCAAAAATATCAAAAATCTTGAAAAAGTACTTAAACGTGTTGCAGAAGATACTCACGAAGGTGAAGGTGCTTCTGAAGCAATTAGTTCTAATATTAATCTTGATACTGCAGCGGGAACAACGCAAGCATATCAACTGCTAGAAAGTGTTATTGAACAAACTCGACTAGATAAACAGTATGCGATGGAAGCTTCTGAAGCAAAATCAATGTTCCTAGCAAATATGTCACATGAAATTCGTACACCACTAAATGGTATTGTTGGATTTACAGAACTACTTAAAGATACTGACTTACACGAAGAGCAGAGAGAATTTATTGATATTATTGAAAAAAGTTCTGAAAATCTTCTAGAAATTATCAATAATATTCTTGACCTTTCTAAAATTGAGAGTAACAAACTTGAAATTGAAGATATTGTCTTTAATCCTGTTGAAGAGTTTGAAAGTGCTGTTGAAGTTTATGCAGTTCGTGCTTCTGAAAAACATATTGATCTTGGCTGTTTCATTGATCCAAATCTTGAGAGTCCTATCAAAGGGGATCCAACTAAGATTAAAGAAGTTGTTATTAACCTCCTTTCTAATGCTGTTAAATTTACAAACAGTGGTGGAGCTATTAACGTTGATATCAGAAAAGTACCTTCAGACAAACCAAACTATATTAAGGTTAAATTTGAAGTCGAAGATAGTGGTATTGGTGTAACCAGTGAACAAAAAGCACGTATTTTCGATGCTTTCTCACAAGCGGACAGTTCTATTACACGTAAGTTTGGTGGTACTGGACTTGGTCTAACTATTTCTAGTCGTTTCATTGAACTTATGGGTGGAGAACTTGATCTAGAGTCACAAGCGGGCAAAGGTACAACATTCTTCTTTACACTAGAATTTGAAGAGATTGAGACACTTAATGAATCAAATCGCGGAACATTCTCTAATGTTAATGCAGTAGTTCTAGAAAGTGAAAGTAAAAAGAAGCGTCAAGACAAATACTTACGTGAATATTTAGACTTTTATGGTGTAAGTTATACATCGTTTAAAGACATCAATGAGCTTAGAACACTTGAAAATCAAGTCAACTATGACTTATTATTCTTAGACTATGACTATACAAATGAAAGTGCATTAAGTGAATATGACAAGTCTCCAGAAGAAGTTGTACTCGTCACTAAATCATACTATATGAAGAAAATTGACTCACTTGGTCTTAATCTTTTTAAAGTTATGTATGAGCCAATGCAGGGCAGTAAAATCAAGACTGTTTTAGAGAACCATGATGTAGAATCATTTAGTAATAAAAAAGCTAAAAAACAGCGTCGTAAAAAATTCGATGAGAAACACTCAAAATTTGATGCAAAAGTATTGGTTGCTGAAGACAATATCATTAACCAAAAATTGATTCGTCGTACACTTGAAGACTTAGGGCTTACAATTACTGTTGCGAACAATGGTCTAGAAGCATTTGAAAAACGTAAAAATGGTGAATTTGACTTAGTATTTATGGACATACAAATGCCTGTTCTTGATGGAGTTGAAGCGACTCAAGAAATTCTAGAGTGGGAAGAAGATTTTAAAATTGCCCATGTCCCTATCTTGGCACTAACTGCAAATGCACTTAAAGGAGATAGAGAAAGATTTTTAGAAGCGGGTATGGATGAATATACAACTAAGCCGCTTGTACGTTCAGAAATCGTCTCTTTACTTAATCAATTTTTAGGTCACAAAATTGTTGACCTTGCAAATACTTCTGCTGAAGCACCTTTAGAAGAAGAAGTCATTGCAGAAGAAGATACCATCATTGAAGAGATACCTGTAGAGGCTGTTCCTGATATTGATGAAGACACTGATTCAACAGTTGAAGATACTTTTGATTCACCGATGGAAGAAATCGAAATTGAAGAAACAATGGATGATGATATATTCACTCCATTAGAAGAAATTTCTGAATCTGAAGAAGTAACTGAGGAGGAAGTCATTATTCCAAAAGAGAAATATGACATTCTGCTTGCTAAAAAAAGCGCCATGGAAAGTAAACTATTTTCTCATATTCTTAGTGACCTGGGATATAACTATAAAGAAGCAAATGGCATAGAAAACATGCTCAATGAAATCAAAGAAAATGATTTTAAACTTATTTTAGTTGATAAAGAACTTACTGATTTAGATCTTAAAGAGTTAAGTAGTGCTATCAAAGAAGTTGATAGTGATTCAAGTATAGTATTAATGATTGATCCAGCAAATTCTCAATCAGATGATGATGAGATGTACGTACATGAGATAATAAAAAACATTGTAAACAAAGACCTACTTAGACTTGTCTTTGAAAAATTTATTTAGTAGCATAAGGGAGATATAATGGCAGATAAAAAATTAAGAGTTTTAGCAGTTGATGATGATATGATCAACCTAAAACTACTAAAGTCTATGTTAATGAAAGTACCAGATGTTGCTGAAGTTGTAGAAGCCAGAAATGGTGCAGATGCAATAGCTGTACTCAAAACAGACTCAGCGATCGATATTGTTCTTCTGGATATTATCATGCCTGTTATGGGTGGTATTGAAATGCTTAGAGTAGTACGTTCTGATGAAAGTTTGAAGCAGGTTCCTATTATTGTTTTAACAACAGATGAGACAAAAAAAGGAGAAGCATTAGAGTGTGGTGCCAATGGATTTTTAATGAAACCAGTACGTGCATCAGACCTTGTAACAAAGATCACTACACTGGTTACTTACTAGAATTCAATACTAAATGAGTTCAACTCATTTAGTGTTACTTACTTTTCAATTAACATAATTTTTAAAACTTCTTCTATTCTACTCACACCAATTATTTCTACATTATCTTTTACTTCATCTGGAATATCTTCGATATCACGTTCATAGTTTTTTGATGGGATAAGTACCTTTTTCATACCAGCCTTATGTGCTGCAATTAACTTCTCTTTCAATCCACCAATAGGCATAACATTACCAGTCAATGAGACTTCTCCTGTCATCGCAATATTAGAATGTACTTTTTTATCACTTAGTATAGAAGAGATAGTAGTCACCATCGCTATACCAGCACTTGGTCCATCTTTAGGCGTTGCCCCATCAGGAACATGAATATGTAAATCATAACGTTTGTAGACTTCACTTGCATCAACTACAATATTTTCATCTTTTTCTTTAAAAGTTTTTGGAATAATTTCATGATCAATTTTCAAGACCTTCGTATCAATCAATGTTTTTACAACACTCAGCGCGATATGTGCAGACTCCTTCATAACCTCACCAAGGCTACCGGTTAATTTTAAAGCACCTTTTCCTTTAATACGAATTGATTCAATTTTTAATACATCCCCTCCAACCGCTGTCCATGCCAAACCATTAACAACGCCAATAACAGCCTTATTATCAGTTTTCTCAATTTCAAAAATCGTTTTATCAAGAAAGTCTTTCAAATTTTTCAATGAAATATTTACTTTATTAATAGAACCATCTTCAAGTATCTGTTTTGCTGTTTTACGAATGATATCGGCAAGACGTCTACGTAGGTTTCGCACACCAGCTTCTCTTGTATATGAATGAATCAACTCTTTTAAAGCAGGTTTTGAAATACTCAGTTCAGAAGATTTTAAACCATGTTTTTTCAATTCTTGAGGAAATAAATATCTTGTAGCAATTTCGAGCTTCTCTTGTGGTGTATATGAACTTACCGAAATAAACTCCATACGATCACGAAGTGGCGCAGGAATACGTCCTACATCATTCGCAGTTGCGATAAAAATTGCCTTACTAAGGTCTAAATTAAAATTAAGATAATAATCCCTAAACTCGCTATTTTGTTCAGGATCAAGAATCTCTAAAAGTACCGAGGTTGGATCTCCACGACCTGAGCGCGCTACCTTGTCAATCTCATCTAAGACGATAACAGGATTCATCTTTTCCGCATCTATAAGCCCCTGTGCAACACGTCCAGGCATTGCACCAACATAAGTTCGTCTATGACCACGTAATTCATTAACATCTTCCAACCCACCCAAAGCAATACGGACAAGTGGACGTTTTAGTGCACTGGCAATAGAATTCGCTAATGAAGTCTTTCCTACACCTGGAGGACCTGAAAAACATAGTATTGCCCCACGCCCTTCTTTATCAGCAACTCCACGTAATTCTAATAACTCTTTTACAGAAAAGTATTCTACTATTCTATCTTTTGCTTTTTCCAAAGAGTAGTGGTCTTTGTTTAATTGATTTTCTACGTCATTTACATGTAGTGCTTTTTTAGATATCTCGCCAAAAGGGATATCCAATACCCATTCCAAATACGTCTGGATCATTCCTGCATCCGAAGAGTCAGGATGCATACGCGCAAAACGTTCTAACTGCTTATCAATCTCTTTATAAGCATCTGCCCCCATTTTAGACTTCATTGCATCTAGTTTTTTACGATACTCTTCAATCTCTTCTTCACGTTGGTTATCACTACCCAGTTCTTTTTGAATTTGCTTAAGCTGTTCTTTTAAAAAATACTCTTTATTCACTTTTTCAATACGAGAATTCACTTTGGTCTTAATCTCTTTTTGAAGTTTATTCGCCTCAATCTCTTCTATCAATAAATCTATTAACATTAAAAAGCGATCTTCGCTATTTTCCTCAATAAAGACACTATAGGCTTGCTCTTTTTTTAATTTAATCGTACTACAGATCAAGTCAATTATTCGACTGTAATCACTGTTCTCATCAATAGTACGTAGCAAATCAGGTGGAAAGTAATTACTCACAGCAGAAAGTGCACGAACTTTTTCACGAACAACTTCCAATAATGCCTCTTGTTTAACTTCAGAACCTTCATTGGATTTTAATAGATCTACATGAGCAGTAAGTGTAGCACCTTCAACTTGATGAAGTATTTTCCCTCTAGCCAATCCTTGGAAAAGAACTTTTATTCTTCCATCAGGAAGAGAAACTTTACGCATAATCGAGCCAACAACCCCATATTTATAGATAGCATCATAGTCACGTTCACCTTCATGTCCTACCATAGTGGGACAGACAATAACTAAAGAATTATCATCTATAGCCTTAGAAGCCGCATTTTTATTCATATCATCACTTAAAAATAGAGGTGATATCATAAAAGGATACAGAAAAAGTTCATCCTCAACAATAATTGGTAGATCATCTGGAAATTCATTATAATTTGTAAGTTGCATATTTATCCTAGTTAAATTGTTTTATAGTGGTCTAGCAGGTTCTTTAAATGGCGCTGCATCTTGTTCTTGTGATTTTATACCTCGGGGTTCTTGAAGTCCATTATCTGTTTTTGAAGTACGTGAAATTACACTTTGGGTATCAGGGATAATAAATCCATACCAAGACCCTGTTCCATCACCTTCAAACATTGAACGATATAGTGGTGCCTTTGCTTTTTCAACTTCATCCCAATTAATCCATGGTTCAGGTTGAATATTTCTATAAAATTCAGCCCCTTTTGGTTTATCCACTCTATCATACAACAGAGCAATCGAATCATTTAAAGAAGCTTGCGCCATATAGAGTCTTGTTACCATTGTATCTACGACCGGATAGTACGATGATGAAGGGTAGTTTAGTTTATAACTCTCTCCCGCTTCTATCGCAGAGGCTATCAGACCTTGATCACGACGAGGGTTAGGTAGCGCCATATACTTTGCTTTTATCTTAAGGTACTCTGCGTACTCTTTTTCTACAGGTGTAGCGTAACGCCTGATATATTCATTTAGAAAATGCTCACTTAAGAGATATTCATCAAAATACATATGTGCTGTCGCCAATATCATAGTCGCTTGTGGAAGTAGTGGTGAACCAATATGCTCACTTTGTAAAGAGCTATAGTAGTTATCTGCTTTTTCTAAATCACCGCTACCGACAGACTTAAGCAGTTTATCATACCAATACGCCGCTGGTTTGTTAAACTCTTCTGGAGTTTTAGAACAAGCCCCAAAGATAAGCAGAGTTAAAAACAGTATTATTATCGTTTTTTTGTGCATAAAAAATTCCCAAAATTAAAATAGTTCTTATTCTACCTTACTTTGTTTAAGGCACCTTATTAAAATCCTATGCTAGAATGAAGCTTAAGAAATTTATGAGGTGAATATGCAATTTGAACTTAAACTGCCCCTACTGGGCTTTGAATCAATTAAAACGATGAAACTTGAGAAGATAGATGATATTTTTATGCGTCTTACATCGACAGAAGAAGATACTCCCGCTTTTACATTAATTAATCCCTTTGTTTTAACTGCCTATGACTTTGTAGTCCCCACTGCAATCCAAACCTTATTAGAAATAGACGATGATGCCAATATATTGATATTTAATGTCGTCATTGTCCAAAATCCTATCGAAAATTCAACCATAAATTTTGCAGCACCTCTTGTATTTAACACAGACACTCTATCAATGGCTCAAGTCATCCTAGAAAATAATGCTGCCTATTCTATCGCTGAGCCTATATCAAACTATTTAGGAAACTAGCTTTCCCAGACCCAGCTTTATCACAAACTAATCACACTGATTAAAGATAAGTAAAGCTAATATATGTTTATAATTACAGATAACGCATATTACACCTGCCGTCCGAGCCCTGATGTTGTGTGCCCAAAAACTTTTCCTTTAGGAGGAAATTATGAAATATTTACTATTAATCTGTGTTCTTACTCTATCCTTATTCGCAGAAAGAGCATTTACAGATCCAAGGAAATTCACAAATCTTCAAGGAGACGTTAAATTTATTGGAAATACAGTTTTATGTTCTAAATTGGCATCAGAAAATGATAGTAAATGTTTTGATGATTATGCAAAACGTAATGATGAAACTGTACTAGAGGCAACAAGTGTATCTTCTGCAGTCTTAAATACAGGAGGGAAAAAGATACTTTGGGCAAGACTATATTGGCAAGGACGTAGTCGCTCAGTCTATTGTAAAAGTCCAACACTTAATTCAAATAACGATGGTTCTTGCTCAGATGTTCCAGGTCCAAATTTTGAATATGAAGCCTTTAATAGCGCTTTAGCCAAAAACATAACCCTTAATAATGATGGTATAAATGTACCTCTTGATTTAGCAAATATAGTTTATGATACGGCAAGTTCATCCGTGAACTATAAAAGTCAAAATTATCCCATGACCTATTATTCTGCTTCAGCTCAAATTAAAAATCCAGAAGCTCTTGCAGATGGGGTAATGTCTATTACAAATCTATATACTGGTCACGGATATGCTTATGATGGAACAGGATATTATGGTGCTTGGACATTGGTAGTAATATATGAAGACCTTACTTCAAACTATAAAAATATATCAGTTTTTGATGGTTATGAAGTCATACACACTAACTCAACTGCAAAAATTCCTATCAAAGGATTCTATACTCCAAAAAGTGGTGATGTAAATTCAAAACTATATCTTTTCACGGCAGAAGGGGATAGACATATTCTTGGAGACACATTGGAAGCAAGAGGTAATAAATACAATACCACTCCATGGGTACCAGTCGGAAATAAAACTGGGACTAAAAATAATGCCTTTTGGTCCGAAATAACAAGTAGTTACACCAGAGTACCTGATCTCTCAAATAACAACGGTATTGACATACAGACTATTGACTTAGGGGATAGCGCTGATAACCCTATTTCAGCTAATAAAATTGTTACTAAAAACGAAGATGGTGTTCATATCAAGTTGAGTTCAACAGGAGACCTTTATTTTGCAAGTTTAGTAGTTGTTGCAACTGACCTTTTCACACCAGACATCTGTTATACTGAAAGAATTGAAAACCTTGCTAATGGAACTTTCATTTCATCTGGTTCAATTGTTAGTCCTGGTGATGAACTTGAATTTGAGGTCAATGTACTTAACAGAGGTAATGAAGGTGCAGATGATTCAAAAATTTTAAAAACCTTTGAAGGTGAACCTTTTATATACACTCCAGACAGTCTTGAACTTGCTTCTTTTGGGACAACAACATTTGAGCGCCAAGATGACAACACTACTAACGGTGATTATGCCAACCAACATGACTATAATGCAACTTTTTACATGGGAACTATATATTCGGCAAGTGAAACTATGGAAGACAATGTATCTGAAACTGCTCTCTCTCCAGGAGGGACTCTTGGTCCAAACAAAGACCAAGACTTCAGATATAGAGCAACTTTAACGAATTCTTCCCCTGTATTTCAGAGTGCTTATCTTGGCTCATTTCAAAATGTTGATTTAAACATTCCACTGGCGGGTAATCTTAATGTCAATGAATGTAATGATGAATCTATTGATATTATTATTATCGATAATGGTGGGATTGTTAAAGAGTGTGGACTTTTTGAAGATACAGTTCAGACAAGGGCGTCAGGCTCAACTGTGGACTTTGAGACAAGCTCTGCACATACAGAACTAAATACTAATAATAGAATCAACACCTTTAATAGTCTATCTTCTGGAGACTCATGTCAAGATATTGGCGGTGCCACTGCTAATGATCAACCGTGTATAGCTTTAGGCATTGGAGGAGGTATTCAGTCAGATATAACCATGTTAACCCCAACAAACTATACACAAAGGACACCAGTTACTACCACAACTAATAATAGAATCAATAAGAGTACTGTTACAGATACTGAATTAAATACATTAAAAACTAATAAACCTACAACTTTAGAAGTTACTTCAAAATTCAAAGGGAACACACTTGAAGTGGTAGGTTCTAGTGGTGAAATTAAAATTGAAAGTGCTGATGGTAATCCATATGATATTAATATTTATGAGTATAAAGCAGACGGTAAAAAAGCGAGTATGGACACAAAGGCACGTAATATTCAAATTGGTAAAATGACCGCAGACTCTGGAAACGATACCAATTTTGTTACGGATAATTCTATTCGTTTTCAAGATGTCATTTTAAATAATAACAATACGTTCTATTTAGAGAGTAAATACATTGCTATTAATAATTTAACCGTTAACTCAGATAGTGAAGTACACATCAAAGCAGATTTTATTGATCTTGGTAGAGTCTCTTTAGATGAGGAAGTCACATTTATTATTGAACCTTTGACAGCAGATATTCCCCTTTTACTTAGAGCTAGAGAATTAAAAATTGGAGATAAGAACAGTCTTCAATTTTATGCAGGAGATTATTATATTGAAACACTTAAAACAGCAGAGAGCACTGATGGTTCAAAAATCGAAACAGAAGGTAGTGTAAACTTACTACTACAAAATGATTATGTTGCTAAATCAAACATATCATTTAATACAGATAAAACTGGATCTACTGACTTATGTACAGATAGCAATCTAGCACAAGACCTATTTATCTATACTAACGGAGATTTTACATTAAATGATCAAAGTAGATTGGTTGGTACAATTTATAGTAAAAAAGACATTACACTCTCAGCATCTTCATTCTTAAAAGGTGCCATCTCTGCAGAATCACTAATCACAATCGAAGATGGTTCTATTGTCTGTTATGATGACAATTTAACAGGTAATATCATCGCTAATTCGTGTGGTGGAGGAACCGATCCACAATCAACCAATGAAAATAATTTCGATGCGTTGGATAATCTAGCAATCTATCCACTAAGTTCATATCCAAACAGTGCCGTCATCCAAACAAAAGTTGCAGGACAATCTGCTTATACTTTTAATATTGTTAATTTAGATAAAGCAACTCCAACATCTCCATCAATACCTTCACCATTTGCTCAAAATGCACTAGATCCATTTTTAGTTATTCCCGTTGAAGTTCTTATCTCTGTTGAGTACAATTCAACAGGTGTCGTGAGACAACTCTTTAATGATAATACAGGTAGTCGACTGGCAACACGATTTGCATCCGGTATTACCAATGTAATTACTCAACCAACCACTATTCCCCAAAATGCAAGTAAAAGTGCAAATATAGAGCTTAAATTTGTTGATATGAATAATGTTATTAACTCAGCTACTGCCGTATGTTCTAATACAAATATGAGTACAAATTTCAATGGCTTACCAATATGTACAGAAATTCCAGCTGAATTTACTTCTCTTTTTGGAACAGTAGTCAACACAAACTGTATGACAGCGGGATCAAATGGACGTCCATGTTCATTTACAAATGGTCAAGCATCAAGTGGTAAATATGCACACTCTCATGGATGTTATGAATGTGTCGCTGACTACATACAAAATGACCAAAATATATCATATGACACCAACCTTTCTATTGATCCTTTTGCTATTAAGCCTATGGACTTTAATGTTAGCTCATCAGACCCTCACTGGCCAAATTTTCTAAGAGCAGGTTCAGAGTATAATCTTACTCTACAAGCACGTGATATCAATAATAATCCAACCTTAGATTATAATATTTCAAATGTCCGACCAACCCCAAATATTCAGGCTATTAATATTACCTCAACAAGTAGATACTTTCAAGACAATACTCTAGATAGTTCGAATCTTCTTGCAGGAGTAATTAGTACAGTCAGAAATGACTTTAATATGAGTGATGGGCTTTCTGAATTAAATGGTATTACTCAAGTCGTTGATATAAACTACAGCGATGTAGGGATGATCACACTTGATATTAATGATACAAATTGGAGTTATGTTGATATTGTCGACACTTATGACTTAACACCAACAGATTGTACTAATGAAGGTGCTTATATTTGTGGAGATACAAATGTCACATTTATTCCATTTGGTTTTTCACTCAACAATTCAACCATCACCAATTCAAATGGTAATCCAGGAACGTTTACCTATTATTCTACACTAGATCCATCAAACATTGCTACCTATCCAATGAGTGCAAGAGTTGACTTTAATATCAGTGCAGTGACTGAAGATGGAAGTATCACACAAAACTTTCAGCAAGGTGCAAGTCCTCTATACTGGGAAAATCCTGTTGGAGTCGTTGCACAGGCAAATGACCCATCACATGGAGATGGAAATGTCACTACAATTGCAAGTCATTTTTTAAACTTTGGTATGGGAACTGATCAAAATGGAACAAAAAGTATTCCATGGAATGAGACAGACAATGCAAACATGTTACGTTTCAATTTTTCTAAAGCACCAAATGAACGTTTTGAACCATTAACTGTAACTAATTTTGACCTTAATATTACAGTAAGTTCAGTATATGGAATTCCTCCAAACACCTCCTTAGTTACTACTGACTTTAATGCTTCAAAAAATGGAAGTGTCACCTTTGTTAGTGGCCGTGTACACGCGCCAAGGTATAGAGTTGATGGTAGTGATGGAAATGCAACTATTTACTATGAAGTTTACTGCTCAACATGTACACCAAATTCAGGTAATTTTGGTGGTACCATAGGTGCATTAAGTGTTGATGACATTAATTGGTATCAAAATCCTGTCCATAATGTGGCTATTGATGGTAATATAACAAACAGCATTCCACGTGGTTCATATGTAAGTCAAAGTGCAATAAATCAAACTCTTTCCACTACACAACTTGCATATAGTTATAATGAGAACAGAGGTTATCCTTATAAAACGACTGTTGATTTAACGTCTAATAATTGGCTAATATATAGCAGATTTGACCCTACAGCCACTGTTGTGCCATTTGAAATTGAATTTAATAATGGCGGTGGAAAATGGGTAGGGAAAAGTAAAAATTCCAACTCCGTAGACTCCAATGCTTCAACAAATACAAATAGGAGACTATTGTGGTAAAACACGCTTTCACCATGATAGAGTTAATATTCTCTCTCGTGGTTATGGGGTTTATATTAATTTCTATACCCACTGTTATGGCTACAGCAGAAGAGGCAAAATCAGAGAATATTATTCAAGAAGCTATTTTTGCCAGTGCTACAAAAATCAATCAAATGTTATCTTATAGTTGGGATGCGAACTCTATAAATCCAACTACTACATTTACATATGCACGTGTTTTAGATGCTGGCGGAAATGTAAACTTTAATCGTAATGGGGCAACTAACTTTAGAATTGGTCATCTTGTCCAATCAGGTCACAGGCGACTCTTTAGTGCAGTTACTGCACCCACGGGTATCTTAGGTCAAGAGGGAACTGGTATTGATGATATTGATGACTTCAATGCAGTTGTAAACCAAAACTTATTTATTGAAGACACTACTCAATCTACTGGTTATAAAAAGAATTATCTAATTAGTGTCGATGTAGATTATGTCTCTGATAGTAATAATAGTTTAGGTAATCTAATTAATTACAACAATGTTGACCCAATAGAGACACCCTTTATATTCAATGGAACAAGTGTCGCGGTAGGCACATCAAATCTTAAAAGAATCACCATTCAAGTTGATGAAAACTTATCAACAGGTGTAATCGAGCCAATTAGTACTCTTCAAGTATATAGTGCTAATATTGGTGAAATAGATTTTCATAGTAGGACTTATTAATGAGAAAAGCATTTACACTATTAGAACTGGTCTTTGTCATTGTAATTGTAGGAATTGTAGGTAATATAGGAGCAGATATATTTAAAAGTACCTATACATCACTAATTACCAGTGAAATTGATAATAAAATACAAACACACACCAATCTTGTTAGTAAACAAATCGCCTCACTTCTAGAACATAGAATTAAAGAGACCGTCATTGTAAGTACCAGTGCTACCGATGTAAACTTCAAAGCACTTAATGACGCTACTGCAGATATTAATGCATCCGTTTTAGAGTGGATCTCAATTGATCATGATGGATGGAGAGGTAGATGGAATGGTACCTATAACCAACCAATATGGAGTGGCCTTATAGATGTAGATGATCCTGCAGGCTGGAATGTCACTCCCCGTAATATATTGGTATCTCCAGAGACCAATACAACCTTACTAAATCAACATATACAATCATTATCTGTAGGTGGTAGTACCATCAATAATGCTGCTATATTTTTTATAGGTGCGAATAGTAATATAAATTCTTTTGGTTGGCATAATGGGGGTGATATATCTGGTCTAATAGCGATTAATAGCAATGGGGTTGAAAATCAATTTCAAGCTGCCGTAGGAAATTTTATTGGAAGAGATATCTACGAATACTATAGACTCTCATGGACTGCGCATGCTTTAGTAAGAAGTTCAAATGGCGACTTAACGCTTTTTAGTGACTATCAACCGTGGGAAGGGGAAAATTACAATTCAGCTGGAAGTCAGAGTAGTTTAATGGTTGAAAATGTAGAAACACTGAAGTTTCAAAGTGTAGGTGATATCATCAAATTTCAAATCTGTATCAGTGATGATAATCTCTTCTTTGATGGTGGATACTCATATTGTAAAGAAAAGGCGGTGTTCTAATGCGTAGAGGTGTTACATTAATAATGACAATATTTCTCTTAGTATTTTTATCAATTGCGACGGTTTTAATGCTATCCTTGTCTGCATTGACAACAAAACTAACATCTGATAGTTATCTATACGAACAAGCTCAGTTACTTGCGAAAAGTTCTGCTGAATATACTATGCTAGCGATTTCAGGACATGATAGAAATACAACAGCCCTAGCAAATATGGATTGTATTAATTCTATCAATGCCCAATACCCAGATAATGTAAACCCACTGTTTGATATCAATATTTCCATAAGATATGTTGGTTTTGGATCAAGTGCTGCTAATAATTGTAATAGCTATATTGATACAATATTTACTCCAGAGACAAATGGAACAATACTCCTAGATGTAATGGTACGCTCAAATGACAATCTACAACTAAATGAACCCATCGTCTATCACAAAAGAACACTACAAAAACCTTAATGAAGTAAACACTGCTTTTTAATTTTTCTCAAAGCTAAGCCTGTGTTATAATGACTCTACATTATAACAAAGGTTAAATTATGAATATTTCATTGGTAGGTCGCCATGTAGAACTTACAGAGGCGATCAAAGAACATTTAAATGCTTCAATTGACTCTCTAAACAAATATCACCTTGACATTATTTCAGTAAGTGCAGTTGCTTCTACACAAGAACGCAAAGGCAAACGTGGTATGACAATTGAATATACCATTCATCTTGCAGCAAAAAATTCTATTATTATTAAACAACGTGATGATGATCTATATGCAGCTATTGACGTAGCCACTTCTCGTGCTCAAAAAGCACTTCGTCGTCTTAATGATCGTAACTCTGATCATTATAAAGAAGGTGTAAATGAAGCGAAAGTCGAAGCCAATCAACAAGTAAGTATGTCAGATAAAAGTGAAGAACTTGAAGATGAAATCGTTCCTGTAGAGTTAGATCTTTATAAACCTCAAGAAGTTGCTGATGTACTTGAAGAATTAAAATCAGGTAATGCTCAATTTAAAATTTTTAATGATATTGATGGTAAAACTCGTGTACTTTATAAACGTTCAGATGCGCGTTTTGGATTATACTAGACACAATCCATTACAACCTTTCTTTAGGTACGACTTATCTCGTACCTAAAATCCAATTTCCTCTTTAACTTCTTTTACAACCACTTCATCAGATCCCAAATCAATCCACTTAAAACTACGACCACTTTGCTCACGTCCGACTAACAAGTCACCACTTTGACGGTACTTCAAATCTAAGTTTGCGATATCAAAGCCACTCACTGTCTGCGTAAAATCATCCAATCTACTACTTTTTTTATTATGGGTGAAAAGATAACAGTAACCTTTTAAACCCGTACGACTAACACGACCACGTAGTTGGTGCAAAGTAGAAAGACCTAATCGTTCTGCACCTACTATTACAACGGTAGTAAGTCTAGGAAGTGAAATCCCCACTTCCACCACTGTCGTTGCAATTAAGACCTTCCCTTTCTCTTTAAAGTCCATAAGAACCTGCTCTTTATCTTTATCTTTACCATGTGTCACATAAACATCATCAAAGTTCTTCTCCCAATATTCACGAGACTCAGCAATACTTTGATAATTTATAATCTCAGACTCTTCAACCAAAGGATAAACAATAAGCACCTGTTTATTATCTGCTACCTCACTTTTTATATGTTCTAACAACTCAGGAAAATCATCTTTATGAATAACCGCAGTATCAATATCTTTAGTAAAAGGCGTTGTTGTAATTAATGAAACATCTATCACTGCAGAGTCTATCATCGCTTGGGTTCGAGGTATCGGGGTAGCAGTGAATTGAATATAATGTGGACGTTTCTTATCATCAACAAACAGTTTTTCCAGCATATTACGTTGAGCAGTACCAAATCTGTGTTGTTCATCCACCATTACAAGCGCACTAGTCGGTAGATCTCTATATAGTAGGGCGTGAGTACCAATAATAACATCAAACTCTTCTAGGTTTATCTTCTTTGTTTTATTGGTCACCAAAGCTATTTTAAGGTTTGGTAGAAATTTTTGTGCTTCTTCAAATAGTTGATTGGCAAGAATAGTTGTAGGTGCCATCAATATAGAACGATATGGTGCAGCCATAACAACGCTGGCTAAAATAACCATCGTCTTACCCGAACCAACATCACCAACGACCATTCTTCTGGCACTGTTTTCAGACGAGATATCTTTTCTGATATCTTCAATAGCAGCAACTTGTTCTGGAGTTAATTCAAAAGGTAAACTTTTTGCCCATATTTTATAGTCACTCTTTAAAGCATGAAGTGTAGGGAAAGTTCTTTTTTTAGTTCGTAACACCTGCATATAATCATACATTTCAGTGTACTTCATTGTATAAAGTTTTTTATCTTCATCCACAGCAACATGATTAAAATGTATGTCACATAAGGAGATTGCGATATCTTCTCGAAGTCCCTCTTGAACTAAGTTTTCAACAGTTACATACTTTTTGACCAATCTCTGCATCGAGTCATTGCGTAAATCGCATTTATACTTTGCAAATATCTCGCCCATATTTGTCACTTTCTTAGGATGCGTCATCTGCATATGCCCTGCACTGCTCTCTATTTTTCCAAAAAAGAAATCACGTTGACCTGTTGCAAAGGCACGTAACATAAAAGGTCTTGGTTTAAAAAGCACACCATCAACTTTATATCCCAGATTGTGGGCATAAAAAGTGACTTTTAAAGTATTTGGTGTTCTAAAAACATGTTCAACACTGGCGTCAATAAGTTGCGATTGATTGATGATACAGTCATGAAGACGATAATCTTCGTAGCCGTGTGGAATGATAAGGGCTAAAGACAAGAAAGAAGTGACATTGAGCCTTTTAAACTTCTCTAAATCTTTTTTATCTTTGATTTCATTAAACATGTCAAAAGTTTAGCACTTTGACATTAAAAGTAAAATAATATTGCGCTATGCAATATTATTTTGTTACTATTGAGTAAGTAAGGTCTAAAATTTCTTTATGCTCTTTGATAAAAGCATTAACTTCAGCTAAGGTTAGTGACTCTATTTTTGCTAAATCTTCTTTAGAACTTCCCAACTCCTCGCCCTTATAATACTCCATAAAAGTACGTGACAATCTTTGAGAAAGCGTTTCAACACGTAGTGGTTCAGACCCTAAAAGAAATTTCTTTGCATGGTCTAACTCCTCTTGAGTCACCCCCTTTTCGACAAAAGTTTTCATGACTTCGTTGGTAGTCGTGCGTGCTTCGTCTAAAGATTCCAGTTTTGTTTGAAGGTATCCAAAGAAAAAACTGTGTGAGCGCGCCACATTCGGGCGAGCATAGGCAGAGTAAGCAAGTCCTCTTTTAACACGGATCTCTTCCATCAAACGTGAACCAAATCCACCTGCGCCCAATATAAATGTCGCCACACGACCTTTGTACTCCTCAGTGTCCCCTACTTTAATATTGTAAGGTGCACCAAAATAGAGATAGGCTTGTTCGGTTTCACGTTTTAGTGTGATTTCCGTAGGTTTAGAACGTATTTCAAAAGTTGGTAATGTGCCCTCTTCGCCTTTAGGAAGTTGAGAAAGTGTGGTAGTTAACTCTTTTTTTACCTTATCTAAGTCAATATCTCCCCCTAAAACAATAATCGCACGATTAAGCACTAAGTGCTCTTTTAAAAATGTCTTAACATCTTTAAGCTCTAGCGCGCTGATAGATTTTTCTGTTCCAACAGAAGGATTTGCCAAAGAAGTACCCTCATATAAAAGTGCTTTGAGCTGAACATTCGCCGTATAATCAAAATCATTTTCTTTTCTTTTAATACTTCCAAGCACCTGTGTTTTAACTTTTTTAAGACTCTCATCACTTAAATTTGGTTCCACCAATAGCTCATTTAAAAAGCCAAAACCTTCAGAAAAATGTTCACTAAGTGCGCCCACTTCCATCACTAAGGTTTCACTTCCAGTACTGACACTAAGATGAATAGCCTTCGCATCCAGCGCGCTGGCAAATCCAGTGCTTCCACGTTTTAGTGTTCCCTCATTCATCATCTTCGCACTAAGTTTTGCTAGGCCACTTTGATTGTTGTCCATAATTGAACCTGAGTTTCTAAATACAATTTGTGCGGAAGCCAAAGGTAAACGGTTGTCTTTTTCATAAATAAGAGGAATTTTAACCCCATTAACGTCTAAATAATCTAGTGTAGTTGCCATTAATATATTTCCTAATAAAAGTAGTGTTAAAAGAGTTTTCATTAAAAAGTCTTTAAAGTTTCATATGCGGTATTTCGAATTGCTGCCGTCTCACCCAGATCTTGAATAAGTTTCACCATCTCATCTTCTACCATTCTATATCCCGCACCCGCAGAGCGAACTACATTCTCTTCCATCATGGTTGAGCCTAAGTCATTGGCTCCATACTTGAGTGCCATTTGACCGATGTATGGCCCTTGTGTCACCCATGAACTTTGAATATTTTTTACATTATCTAAAAAAAGTCGACTGACGGCTAAAAGGCGTAAGTAGCGATTTGATGACTGTTTTTCAATATCTGGATATTTTTCCATTAGTTTGGTATTTTGACCTTGAAATGACCACATAATAAAAGCACGAAAGCCCCCTGTCTCATCTTGAAGTTTTCGTACCATATTCCAATGCTCGATAATCTCTTCATCCGTTTCAACTGTTCCAAACATCATAGTAGCCGTTGATTTGATACCCAATTCATGCGCTTGACGATGCACATCAATCCAAACATGTGAGTCATGTTTTTTAGGCGCAATAATATCACGTACTCGATCACTTAAAATCTCTGCACCTGCACCAGGAATTGAAGACAAACCCTTATCTTTAAGTCTTTGTAGACACTCTTTAAGGGTGATTTTTGAGTAGCGCGCTATATAATCAAGCTCGATAGCTGAAAAAGCATGAATGGTAATTTGTGGATATTTCTCATGAATATGTCCCACTAGGTCTTCATAAAAATCTATTTTCAACTTAGGATGAACGCCCCCTTGAAAAAGTATTTGTGTCCCGCCAATAGCAACCAATTCATCAATTTTTTCATCAATCTGCTCAAAGGTTAAGATATACGCATCATCATCTTTTGCATGTCGGTAAAATGCACAAAAGTCACAATCAACCCAACAAACATTGGTATAGTTGATATTTCTATCTATCACAAAAGTTGTCACACCCTTAGGATGTAACTCTTTTTTTCGCTCACTAGCGCGCTGACCTAATTCTAAAAGAGGTGCCTCTTTAATTAGTGTTAGTGCTTCTTCACTTGTTAATCTACTCATTAAAAGCGTCTCCTTTTTTTACGTCTTAAAAATAGAAACCATAGAACAAATAAGCTAATCACTAAGACTATACCTACCTGTGTCCAAGCTCCAATATGTAAGATTTTATTTAAAATATTATTGTGTTGTTTTTTATCTATATTTAATGATGTCATCTGCGCAATATGCGCCATAGTTGAAATCGCTAAATCTCCTTGCGGTATATCTTGATGACAAGATAGACAGACACCACGGCGATCAAGCTTAGCGCGCTGCGCTTTGTCTAAAGGCTGAGAGAGTTTCCAGTGATGTCCCACCGTCATTAGCTGCGTCCCATTTTCATCAATAAAACTAGAATAATCAGTGGTAAGATTTTTAATTGCCGGTACTTGTTGATCTGTGCGTTTAGGCAATACTTGCATATCTGCATCCATCAAATCAACAATAAAATCTTTTCTAGGATCGGAAAAATATTTACCAGAACCGATACCCAAGCCTAGGGCTTTTTCTGAGGTATGACAAGATTCACATTCACGGGCACGTTTTGTAATAGTATGCGGTTGAACAGGTGACATATCAATAGCATTTTGTCCCTCTTCTCCTGCGCCTTCTACATTAGGAATTTTAAAGATATGATTTTGAATCAGTGCTTTTCCATCCGCCCCAATCACTGTCGCAGTTACCTGACATCCAGGTATAACAGGAGTCACACGTCCTTCACCGTTTTGAGCCAAGGCAGGATCTTCCCATCGTAAATATGAACGGGTTTCAGTTACCTTACCAGGAACCAAATACTTCTTTAAATCACGCATGCCACCTGTCGCTCCATGTATGTCAGAGTCATGTGAAGCCGCTAAATAATCCACATTTTTTTGACCCTTAGAGTAATCAACCTTCACATGACAACCATAACACTGAGGTGCCCAAGTTGCGTGACAGGTATAGCACTCTAAGTCATCCGTATGCGCACTAATTTCATCCATGGCCACTAATGCTTTTTTAGAGAGTTTTTCTTGTTCTTTTAGTAATTTAAGTGGTTTAAGTTCGATATCTTTTCCAGAAGCAAGATGCATTAAGACCTTGTTTCCATCACGAGAAGCATGAATCAAAGGGTTCCCACGAGCGGTTAAAATATATCCATCTAGAGGATCATGTGTTGTACCCATTTTTAGATACTCTGCCATGATTTTTGTAGTACCACGACCTTTACCTGTTGCATGGGTTGTATTAAACTCATCACTATAACCCAAAGGCAATTCCCAAGGATACGACTTCGTTGTTCCATGACAATCTTGACACTCTACTTCAACTGCACCTAAATTCGCACCACTTAAAAAACCATCTCCATGCATATCATTAGATGTGTGACAATCTTGACACAACATCCCTTTTTGATAGTGGATGTCTTCAGTTAAATGAAGATAACGTTTTGTATGTAGTTTAGGTTGTCCATTACCCTCATCATCAAAGGTAGACTGATACTCGGTCTCCATCATTCCTTGATATGAAACCCCGATACGTTTTCCACGATTATGACACGTTGAACAGGTTTCAACGGGAACACCAGAGTACTCTTTATCATGTACCTTTACTTTGGTTTTACGAGAACTTTGAATCGCATGCACCAACATATGTCCATGCTCTTTCTTATTGATACTTTTGTCATCGCCTTCGTAATAACCTTCATTCGAGTAAGGCACATGACACGAAGCACAACCAATTCCTCTATAGTCTCCGCGTTTATTACGACCTTTTGAACCGGTATGACAACGTAAACACTCTTGACGAAGATAAGTATAAACTGCTAAAGAAGGGTTTTCAGTGACTTCTTCTATGGTTGGTGCTTGAGGAATTTCTGTTTGTTCAGTAGGGAAACCTTGAGGTTCCATCTTTGAGAGTTTTTCCATATAGTCACGGTAAGTATTTGTCCCTAAGCGACTGTGTGGATCAGCCGGATTTTTAGTATCATAGTTGGCACTTTTATGAGAATAACCCTCATTTTCACCAAAGGCCCACTGTGCGCCTTGTATTTTTCCACCCTCTGTCATCATCAAAGAGTTCATCTGTGCGCCCACTTGTTCAGCATGGCACATTCCACAGGTGTTTTGATTTATCCATGAGCTACCAGGCGCAGGATAGTACTCTTTAGGTCCCTTATGTGTTTTGAAGTACTCTACCGTTCCCGAGTGAGAACGTTTTTTATTTTTAGTGCTGGGATTTCCACCATGACAAACAATACAGTCATTGCCCGTATGTCCCGCTTTATCAGCAACTTTTAAGATGGCTTTCATCATTTCAGAGTCATGAGAACGAATATCTTCGATTCCCTCATGGCACTCAACACAAGTATTTTTTTGTGCAAAAAGAGAGAACGATAAAAATAGCACTAAAAATAAAATTTTATTCAAAATAAGACATTTATGATTTAAACATAATATTTATAAATTTTCTTTATCTTTTGAAATAGCGTCTAAAACACCATTAATAAACTTTGGTGATTGTTCAGCAGCAAATGCCTTAGTAATCTCAATCGCTTCATTAATAATAACCGCATCATCAAGTTCATTAAATAAGATCTCATAACAGCCAAGACGAAGCGTAGCGCGCTCAATAGCACCCAAACGTTCAAAATCCCAATCTGTTAAATGTTTAATAACTCCAGCATCAACTTGCTCTAAATTATTCATAACACCTTCAAAAAGAGTCATGGCAAAATCTTTTTGTTTATTACGGATCTTCTTCTCTTCTAAAATCTCATCTGAGTGATCAGCAATGGCTCCATTACCTAAATCAAAAGCATACAAAAGACTAACAACGGCCATTCTGGCTTGGTGACGAGTAGCCATTATGCGTCAATCTCTTTATAAAGATTTAACATCTCTATAACTGTTGTCATTGCTTCAAAACCTTTGTTACCCGCTTTAGTTCCAGCGCGCTCGATAGCTTGCTCGATGGTATCTGTTGTTAAAAGACCAAATGATACTGGAGCAGAGTGCTTTAAAGACATCGTTGCGATCCCTTTTGTTGCTTCAGCAGACACATAATCAAAATGAGGAGTTGCCCCACGGATAACTGCGCCAAGCGCACATATAGCGTCATATTTACCTGAAGCTAGAAGTTTATCAACTACCATCGGTAACTCGAAAGCACCAGGTGCAATAACATGAGAGATATCTTCTGCATTTCCACCATGACGAGCAAATGCGTCTTGTGCGCCCTCAACCAATCTATCTACAATAAAGTGATTCCAACGTGTGCTAACAATAGCGATTTTCTTTCCTGTTTGAACGTGTAAGTTACCTTCGATTAATGTCATTAATTATCCTTGAGTTTATTTAATATTTTGAATTTGTTGTATTTTTAAAACGGTTGATGTAAGATTGTCTAAGGTCAACATATTTGGACCATCGCTTAACGCGCAGGTTGGATCGATGTGTGTTTCAAAAAAGAAACCATCAACACCAACTGCTGCAGCGGCTTTTGCTAAATGCGGTACCATTGAACTGTCACCTGAAGTTGTTCCACCACCAGCACCTGGCATCTGAACAGAGTGTGTTGCATCAAAAATAACAGGAGCGAAATTTCTCATGATAACGAGAGAACGCATATCTACCACTAAGTTTCCATAACCAAAGCTCGAACCGCGCTCTGTTAAAAAGACATTGTGCTTTTTAGAATTTTCTGTACTCACTTCATCACAGCCACGTGTTTTAAGTACTTTTAAAACTGAGTATTTCATATCAAGAGGGTTCATAAATTGTCCCTTTTTAATATTAACAATTTTATCTGTCTTTGCACACGCCACAAGTAAGTCAGTTTGTCGACATAAAAATGCAGGAATCTGTAAAATGTCTGCTACCTTAGCAACAGCTTCAACCTGTGCACTTTCATGTACATCCGTGACGATTTTATAGCCAAAGGTGTCTTTTACTTTTTGAAGCAGTCTTAAACCCTCTTCAAGTCCTGGACCACGGTAACTCTCTAAAGAAGTCCGGTTAGCCTTATCAAAGCTCGCTTTGAAATAAAAATCTATATTCTCATCTTCGTGGTAAGTTTTTAGTTGTTTTGCTATTGCAAAGAGGTTCTCTTCACTCTCAATAACACAAGGTCCAGCCATTAAAATCATATCATCTCACCTATTTTTAAGTAGGTGATTATATCGAATTAAAATGAAAGTAGGTTTTTATAAAGTTTAGTAAAGGAATAGAGAGAGTTTAAAGTGCTATAAAAAGCACTCTAATTTATTTTTTTAAGTATTGAACTACAGCAGGTTCTGAGTAGTTTGGAACATTATCATAAGCAAATACTGCGTAATATTTAGATGTTCCCTTGTCTCCAAAATTGTCATAAGTATAACTGTCTTTACCACCAAAAAGCTTTTGTCCATCAAATGGAGAACATGGTATATGGAAAGGATTTTTCACCACCACAACACCAGCGAAGTCTTCATCTTTTGGATTATCCCATGTCAGTTTTATTAAACCTTCATCAAGTGTATATTTAAGGTTTTTAACGCTTTCAAGAGCATTACGGCGTTTTTTGATATAACTCATAACCAGCTTTGGACGATGAACTCTCTTTTTATCTACCCATTCAACACTCTGAGATTTATTAAAACTTTTTTCACTGGTCGCGTGGATAACCAGCAAAAGTTTTTCTCCAGCTTGAGTAATTTCGACCATTTCTTGAAGAGCGTGGCTATCAAAAATCAGTTTCTGATTTTTATCGTCTTTAATGACTTCGATACTCATATCATAACCAAGACGTTCTATAACATCACGACGTTTAATGGCATCATAAGACTTTTCACCCTTATTCACTTGAACCATCTCTACGTGATAACGTAAATTATTGGCTGAGTTAATATTTAAGGCTTCGAGTTCTAATGAACAACTCGCGATAATAGTCGTATCTAAATCAGGCATCTGCGAAAGATCAAATTCAACACAGCCATAAATAGTATCACCATTATTATCAAAACCACTTAATAATGTTCCCTCAGTAGTCTTATTTTTCGCGATACTTACTTCTCTAAATGACTGTACTTCAAGATGGGCTTCATTAAGTGTATATGAGATATCCAATTTTGGTCTAAAGCTCAGACCTCCACTGAATTTTCCATATCCAATATCCCATTGCATCAACTGAGAAGCTCTGTCTTCAGGAAGTACTTTTGGTCCTTCCATTCTAAAAGTAATACTTCTACGTTTTAGTGCATTCATCAACAGAGCACGCTCTTGTTCTGCAAATTGATACGTTCTCCAGATGCCTTGCGAGAGTTGCTGTGACTTGGTAGGCTTACCAACATATCCCAACATCTTGGCTTCTTTAACCTCTGTAAAACTAGAAAGGTTACTCACACTATCGCTATCCATCATTCCCACACGCCACTCACCAAAACGCTCAACTTGAACCGATACACGGTTCATCGGGTAATAAGAGATAAATGCGGATGTAATAATCGCATTTTCAGGAATAGTGTCAAGAGAAAAAGTTGTTACACCATAACATTCACCCTTACTATTGGAAACACCTACAAAAAGAGAGTTTTCTCCAAAGTGTTCACCATTTTTCTGCGTCTTTTCACCTACATAACCAACTTGTTCTTTGGTTGGATAGAGGATTTTAGCAAACATATTGAACTCAGGATTGGTGCGTACTGCAATCACTGGAGCAAATGGTGATTTGATATAACGTTTTTTACATACCGCACGAATAAAATAAAAATACGTCGTCGCTGAATCAATGTGTTTGTCTACAAAGCTAAGAGATTTTGTAATTCCTACACGATTATCACTTTCACAAAAACCCTTCTCTTTTTTAGAGCGATAAATTTCAAAGTAAACTGTCTCATGGATAGGATATTCCCAAGTTAATTCAATCTCTTTTGCCTCAGCGCGAGAAGCGATAAAATTATCAACACGTGGGAGTTTATTCGTTTTATCATAATTCGGTGCTTCACTCAGTGCATGCATCAAAGCTGGAATATTTTCATTAATATTTTCAGACATATTTTCTTTATAATCACTAATATTTCTACTACCAACTTCAACTACTAAAGAGAGTGCCCCTTGTGCGTAATAAAACTCACGTCCGCTACCTGAGATAAGGTGAACAGGTGGTTTACCCATATGTACGCCATACTCACGACCACTGTACTTTCTAATCTCTTCTGCCATATTTGCCGAGAGAACATTTAAATCGGTCGCTTCTAAATCATCTTCATGAATAAAGTTATGTGCAGGAAAAATTACATTTCCTTGGGAGTGATAATCAAGTGCTATCGTTATGTTTGAATGGTCTTCTGTAAAGTTTTTAAGTGCCAAAGTCTCTGGCTCAGAAAAAGCAGCAGGGCCACTATAAACATTTGAAGTTGTGTTTTTATTGGGGGTAAAACCTACCGAAAAGTTACGGTTTAAATCTACACCAAAAGAGCCATCAGCATTTTGACGTCTATTTTTTCTCCAAAAAGCAAAGTGATTTCTTGAATACTCAAAACCATCAGGATTCGCACAAGGTACTAAGTACATCGTAGCGCGTGAGAGAAAGCTTTTAAGTTGTGGATCATAATCAATATATTCTAAAACATACTTACCAAAAGCCAATCCTAACTCAATTCCAATCCACTCTCTAGCGTGAATACTTCCTGTATAAAAAAGTGCTGGTTTTTCATCTGCGAATTCCATATCATTACTCAAAGTAATGGCTACAATATCTCTGTCTTCCCAAGTTTTACCAATTGATTCAACTTTAAAGATGTGGGGGTGAGTTTTTTGTGCGGCTGTAAAAAATGCCACACACTCGTCGTACGAACTGTACTGTTCTCTCATATACTTATTCCTAAATTATTCTAAAATTATTTAAACGATTTTGCCCATTGGCTAGCCAATTGAGCATCGATAAAGTCTAGCGCACTGATATCAGAAAAGCTTTTCACTTTTTTAGTATCAATTAACTCTTTAATTTGAACTGCTGATTCATCATCCATGCCATGAAGTGTCATCAGCTCTGTTAAAGTAAGTGTTTCGATATCAAAAGCACTCTCTCCAATAACTGAACCCTCAGCAGATTTATCAATCGAGTCTGTAACGATTTTAGGTAAATCTTTCTCTTGAACTGGAGGTTCAATTGAGTCAGGTACATCACTAGGAAAAGACTCTTTTGCCATTTCCATGTCGAAGTTTCCTTTGTCTGCTAACCAGTACTCTCCATCTGCTGATGGCTCATATTTTGAGAAATAGAGGTGACGTAGTGTTCTGAGAACAGCTGGATTCATTTTTCCCAACTCTTCCCAAGAGAATAGTGGAACATGAGGCATTCTAAAACGTCCATCACTTAAGTCCCACATAATGTACTGACCAATCCAATCTCTGATGTATGGAAAGGCTGCAAAGGCAGTCGCACACTCTAAGATGTATGGCTCAAGTGTATTTTCATCAATTGCAATATCACAAGCCCAATACTCAGCTTTTGCTGCTTTAGAGGCTTTAACCGCAAGTTCAAGTGCATTCATAGGAACATTTTCGTAGCTCATAGAACCACCCTGAGAGGTGTTTGTAATCCACTCACCTGTGCCTGAGTAACGCCAGAAAGCACAAACAGGTTTATGACCAATCAACATAACACGAAGATCTCCACTGTCTTTAAGAGGAATCGCATCTTGAGAGTACATAGGTACATATTTCTCTTTGTCAAAAAGTGCACGCGCCTCTTTATAGTTATCTACTTTGTGAACAAAATAGCCACCATAGTTTGATGGTCCATAAGAACGTTTAACAATCTGAGGATATTTTGCTTCATTTTTAAAGTAATCATCCCCTTTTTTAAGGTCATAGTTGATAGCAGTTTTAGGTTGTTGAAGATCATATTTATCACAAAAAAGTGTTACATTCTCTTTTGATTTATTTGGGAACTGTGTCTCAACAGATGGCAAAAAACGAACATGTGGAAGAGCAGCAGAGATCTCTTTGAAAGTTTCATACGCTGTTGCTGGAATATTACCCACCAATACATCAATTTTTTTATTACGCACTTCATTAATAAAACGTGTCTTGTCATTTCCCCAGTGGTAAACAACTTGTTCAATTTTGTCAGGCCACCCCTTAAAGTTACTAAAGTGAAAGAACTGCATTACGTAGTCCATATATAAAAATCCGAGTTTAGGTAGTTTTTGCTTTGCCATTAGTGATATCCTTTTATTTATTTACTGTACGATCGATTAGATCAACTATTTTTTCTATTTTAAGGTCATTAAAATTAAGTCCAAACTCCTCTTGCTCAGGTGTTGCAAAAGCAGGAATTCCATTCACTTCAAGAACCACATACTCTTCACGCTCTTTATCATAAAGAATATCAACCCCTGCAATTTCTAATCCCGTTGCAGCCGTTGCTCTTTTAGCTACATCAATGATTTCATCATTTGCATCGCGTAAAATCACACTACCACCAGAGGTGATATTGGTTCTCCACTCTCTGTCATTGGCCTTACGTCCGTAACATGAGATAAAATGACCATCAACGATATCTACACGAAAGTCACTGTAATCATTTTCGATAAAACGCTCAACATAAATATGACGGTTATCGCCTTGATTGATTGATGGCATCAGTGCATCTAAACCCTCTGGGTTTTCAATAAGAGCAAGTCCCGCTCCACCCCATCCATCAACGGGTTTATAAACCATCTTCCCCCACTCTTTAAGCTTTTCATAAAGACCTTCAGGGCGCTCACGATGACACATATAAAAATCAGAAGTACGAACATTTTCTTGATTTAAAGCCAAGGCTGAACGCATCTTGTCTTCTGCCAGAGCAAAAGAGTCATAATTGTTTATCATAGGGATGGTACGACCCAATGTTTGATATTGATACAACTGCGCAGTTGTCTGCTCACCTGCGTTGTATGAGAAGAACAAATCAAGAGAAAACATATTAACGTTATTTAAAATAATACCTTCATTACTTGACTCAGCAAAACGAAGATCCAGATTATTAATAACAAAAATATCACGCTCACGAAGCAAATTAATCATCTTCTTTTCGATCTTTGTTCCCCCACCATTTTGGTACATCCACATTCCGATTGTTTTTGACATTTTTATCCTTTAAAATCTAAATTTTTTGTAAAGTGTTTAAGTAAAATTGTTGTCAGATCAATGCGCTCATCAAAGCTTTTTTTATTGGCGCGCTCATGAATGGTATGATCACCATCACCAAAGGGACCAAAACCATCAAGCGTAATCACGCCAGAAGCACTTAAAATATTGGCATCACTGACACCACCACGCGCTTCAGTTGAAAGTTTTATCTTGGCTATACGCTCAATATCTTCGATAAAACCTTTTGTACTTTCACTATACTGCATCACATCGCGCTGGATTCCGCCACCAAGTCGAGCAGTGGTTCCTTCAACATATGAAGTATTTGTAATCTTACTTACGGATTCTAACACACGATTCTTCTCTTCTACTTGAGTATATCTGATTTCAAAAAGAATGTGTGCTTCGGGAGAGATAGTATTGGCACCAATACCACCATGAATTTTTCCAACATTAACGGTGGTTCCTTTTTCAAGATCTGTCAATGCTACCAGTTTTTGTAGTTTATAAGAAGCTTCTAAGTTTGCATCGTGCCCATCAGCGTAATGATTTCCAGCGTGTGCAGCTTTTCCCGTAATATCAATAGTAAAAGTACCTACACCTTTTCTAGCGCGTACCACTTCCATATCCACACCAGCTGCTTCAAAAACCAAACAGTAGTCATAATCCTCAGCCAATTTTGCACTTAAATGTTTTGAGTCATCACTACCCGTCTCTTCATCACTAACAAACAGCAGATCAATATTATTGATAGCAATACCAGCGCGCTGGAGATTACGCAGTGCTTCGAGGGCAACAACATTGCCCCCTTTCATATCACAAACACCTGGACCATAAATCCACTCAGCATCTTCACTAAAATTTTCAAATGTATTTGGAGGGAAAACGGTATCAAGATGTCCAAGTAGGAGAAGTTTTTTTCCATCTTGATGTGTTGAAGTGTAATGACGATGTTCACCGATCAGTTCACGTTGATGCACTTCAACTTTATAACCCAGCGCGCTGAGCCATTCATCAAAAACAAGACCTACCTTATCGACGCCTGCTTTATTATTTGTATATGAGTTTATATTTATAATACGTTTTAAATCATCTAAATAATGCATACAAAACCTTGTAGTGAGATTGTAATAATGAAGAATTATACAATTTTATTACTAAAGGTATAGCTAGAAAATGATTAAATTTTGTGCTTTTTATACGAAGTATCTGTTACTAATTAGAACGCCCATAACATTTCTTATAAAGACAGCACGTAAAGAGATCTCTCTCTTCTTCAGTTTAATTTTTACTCCATATCTCTCACACATCGATAATGTCCATCTTCACTTTTATCAAGAATTTTGATACTGAGCATATCATGATTTTCGTCGAACTCATATCGAACATTAATAAAATAATATGCTTTATTTACCGGGTCGACAGGACTACTTGTCGATGTCCACCCTCTTACATAATCATAACACCCCTCAGAGTCCTCCATCTCACTAGAGTTATAGTAATTTGAGGCTATTTGAATATAAGAAAGTTGCTCATGAATGTTGGGCAGACGCCAAGGTTTTTCCCCAGGAGAGACTACTATATTACGGCAAAAGTCAACCGCATCCGCCCATGTGCCACTATAACCCCAATCATCTCCATTCGCACTATGGCTATTTTCTAAATTGCCCCGTGAATCAATATAAACATCATTCACAGCATGCATAGATATACAGTTACTCATAGCAACACCGCTTAACACTACAAAAATAAATACAAAAGCTTTCATCATTATCTCCTTAATTCCGTACACATCTAAGTACGCCTGAACTGTTCGTTTTAATCAACTCTCCAGTTCTAAAGTCAACCATCATCGTATGTGTTGGATACTCATACGTATTTTCACCATAAAGTGCAGTGGATACAGTAACAACCTCTCTTGTACAGAAAATATCTTGTTGCTTTTCTTGAAATTCACTGTAATGAAAAGTACTGCTACCGTAATTGACAATACTTAGCACCTCGCGTGGTGATGGCATTCGCCAATCACTGTACCCCCCATGATTAAGTTCACTACATGCATTGTCCCTACCATTTAATTTTGCCTTATAATCACGTTCAAGATTTGAGTCTTGCCAGATCAGTTTTGTTCGGTTATCTTGCAACATTTTTTCACTCGGCGCCCCACTGCTTGTCACATTAGTAAACGCTGCTACAAGACCATTTTCTTCTTCACCATCATCTTTACTGCGTTGTGAAACCGTCTGTCCCGTCGCTAAAAGATCATAACTTTTATACAGTTGCCTACTGTACTTGTTGTATCCTACACCTGCTTCTGGTATCAGACCAAACATATCTTCAATGCTCACCTGATCTGAAAAAGAGACGTAAGTCTCTCGAGCTTTTAGCCGCGTTGTATTATCTGTTCCATAAAGATTAATAGTATGTCGATTGTAGCGTGGCGTATAGTCTATCGTCATACTTTCATTAAAACTAGCAAGACCTTCTAGATTAAAATGCTTGGTAAAATCAGACCCAACCGTGCTCTCATTAATATCTTTAGAATAGTAGATGAAAAGACGATCATCATTTAAATCAGCTGTACCTGCGTCATCATAACTCACTGCGTTTTTAATATAAAAATTCTGATTATACACAGGCTGAATCCTCAAACTTAGCACTTTTTCAATGCTGTTCACCCCGTCATCAATCGTGACTCCATATCTATAGATTTTACCCGCAGGAGCATCATCATGAAGCAATCCATAAACACTAAATTGCTTATCACCTTCTCTTCTTGTGGAAAGATTTAAATCTACATCTTGGCTTGTAATGCTAAAGTTGACGATAGCCGTATCACTATCTTCTATATCAATAAGTAGATTGACACTGTCGTTCACATCAACATTAAAATCCAAACCTCCAGCAATATATGGTGCATTATCAACAGGTGTAATATTGATGATCATATCCACAGTATTAGAGAACTCGCCCAGAGCGTCCTTAGCATAAAAAGGTATCCTAAACTCACCAGCCGTATCGGCTAGAATTTTTAAATCAATATCAGAACATTTATGACTGTCCAGATCACTCTGTTCAAAAACGAATCCTTCTGGTATACCATAAACGGTACATTTGATACTAAATTTATGCGTGTTATCATCTACCGGGAAAAAGCTTACTCTGACATCTCTATCGGAAGATGATTCGATATAATTCAGTTCGATATACTCTAAAACTGGTCCATCGTTCACAGGTATAATATCTATCTTAACTCTCTTTTCCTCGCTCCATAACGCTCCGTCAGAGACACGATAAGTAAACTCATCATAACCATTTTCATTGTTGATGGTGTTGTATCTAAAACTTCCATCTGTTGCAAAACTACTAATTCTTCCCTTGCTCGGATATGCTACTATCTCAAATACTAGGGAATCTGATTCAGGGTCCTCTCCAAGTAGAACTGAGGTAAAGTGATCATCTTCATCAACGCTATAGGTATCTGTCGTAGCAGTTGGGGCATCATTTTCATCAATTAAAACGATAACTATGTCTGCATAGTTACTGCTTCCCGCACTGTTGATGGCATGTACGCTTAAGAATATAACTGGGAATGTCTCATAATCCAACTCTGCTTGATCTGAAACACTTATATCGCCATCAATAGATATCTCAAAGTAATCACTACCTGATCCATTCAATTCCATTGAAATAATGCTGCTGTCTCCACTTTCAAGGACAGTAACAGAAGCAAACAAATCTCCCGTAGCCGCATGCTCAAAAAGTGTTGCATTTAAGTCAGCAAGTGTTGCTGTAGCATCGGCTATATTGTTCACATTGATACTCAATTCAGCACTCAGACTCTCTCCCGCTTCATTACTTGCATAAACATCAAGAGCGTAACTGACTGCTGTCTCATAATCCAGTGTGCTGCCTATCGAAACACGCACTTCGGCATCAGCATTCACACTGAAGTTTTCACTGCCCTCTCCACTTAAACGATAGCTAGCGATTGCGCTGTCTCCAGCATCACTAATAACTACCATACCAAGCAAGGTATCAGTAGATGCATCTTCATCAACACTTAATGTCGGTGTTATTCCTAATGTTGGAACAGACTCCGCAATATTGTTAATGTTAATCACTACTGCTTGCTCTACCTCATGTAGACCGTCTGTAGCAATAACACTAAAACTATAACTCTGCTTATTTTCATAGTCTGCTGGTGTATCAAATTTCACCACATTTTCAAGAATATTCATCAAATCAGCGTCTGCACCTACTTTTAAAGAGAAGGTCACATTATCTGAGCTGTCATCATCAAAGGCATTAAGAGTAATGGCATTTTCTAAATTTTCATCCACACTCACTGTGTAAGACCCAATAAAAAGAGGTGCAAACTCATTGACATCTTCAATATTAATGCTTATCGATTGCTCCATCTGATGTCCAACCCCATCATCTACCCTAACGATTAGACTGTATTGGGTTTTGTCTTCAAAGTTTGGTAAACTCAAAAAGCTTACTAATCCACTACCGGCATCTATCTCAAAAGCCAACTGATCAGCACCGCCTATAAGGCTGTATGTTAATGTAGCCGCATTGCTGTCTTCTGCATCAATATCAATGGCTATGCTCTGATTTTCTAGAACCGTTACAGTAGCACTTGAGGTGAACGAGAGGTTTTCACTCGTATCGTTAATATTAAGTACCGTGATAGTTACTGCCTGTTCTACTGGCGTTCCTCCATCACTCACTCTTGCCATAAAGGTATAGCTTCTCTGCTCTTCGATCTCATAATCAGGCGCAACTATAAAAGTAATCACACCACTCTCAGTGTTAATATTAAAATCAGCACTATCACCACCAGAGATAGAGTAATTGAGTGTATCTCCTACATCCGCATCGCTGGCACTTAGTGTCAGCGCGCTGGTCTGGTTTTCATACACTGAGACAGAAGCTGAACTATTAAACAGAGGTGCATTATCATTTATATCGCTTAAATTAACAGTGATGTTCTGAATACGTGTATTGTTTGAGCTGTCTTTTGCTGTGACGTTTATTGAGTAACTCTCTTTTGTCTCAAAGTCAGGCGCATTTTTAAAGCTCAGCGCGCTACCAGCAAGCGTAAACAGACCAGCGTCAGTTCCACCTAGAGTCAGTGTTGCACTGGCATCATCCGTTGTAACATTTCCTACAACTGTCTGCTCTTCATTTACAGTAAATGTTGCAGAGCTTGTAAAGCTTGGTGCCACTTCATCCATGTCTATTAAATTAACAGTAATGTTCTGAATACGTGTATTGTTTGAGCTGTCTTTTGCTGTGACGTTTATTGAGTAACTCTCTTTTGTCTCAAAGTCAGGCGCATTTTTAAAGCTCAGC
>JADGDM010000004.1:42760-97194 GCA_016744905.1 Sulfurimonadaceae bacterium
ACTCTCTTTTGTCTCAAAGTCAGGCGCATTTTTAAAGCTCAGCGCGCTACCAGCAAGCGTAAACAGACCAGCGTCAGTTCCACCTAGAGTCAGTGTTGCCACTTCGTCAGTGATAATGCTACCGACTGCAGTCTGATTCTCAGCTACAGTAAATATTGCAGCGCTTGTAAAGCTTGGTGCTGTTGTATCAGGGATACTTTCATTTACATCTATCAGGGTAATATTAATACTCTGACTTGATTCATTTGAAGCACTATCCCGAGCCGTTACACTTACACTGTAAGCGTGTGCATCCACTTCATAATCCGGAGCTTCTTTAAATGAAAGGGTTCCATCACTCTCCAGAGTAAACAAACTGGCGTCGGTTCCGCCTAAAGTCAATATTGCACTGGCATCATCTGTTGTTATTTGTATAATAGTTATAACATTTTCATTGATGTTTAGTGTACTTTCACTTGTAAAACTCGGTGCCACTTCATCTACATCGCTCAAGTTTACTGTGATATTCTGCGCAGTCTCATTGGAGGCTAAATCTGTTGCATCTACTGTAATGGAGTAAGTATGTGCATCCACTTCATAATCCGGAGCTTCTTTAAATGAAAGGCTTCCATCACTCTCCAGAGTAAACAAACCAGCGTCAGTTCCACCTAGAGTCAGTGTTGCACTGGCATCATCCGTTGTAACATTTCCTACAACTGTCTGCTCTTCATTTACAGTAAATGTTGCAGAGCTTGTAAAGCTTGGTGCTGTGGTATCTGTTGGTGTAGTACTGTTCTGTTCAGGTGTTGTGGTATTTTCATCTTCTGTTTCTGTACTACTAGAACTTCCATCTGCATTAATACCCAATGTTGCAAAAGTTTCATCAAGATGTTGTTGGGCATCTTCTTGAGAAACCAATATTCTTGGTGTTTCTGCTCTATCAAAAACCGCTTGCACTTCTGCGTCAAATGTTTCAGAAGTAAAGTCTAAGCTCTCATCAGCAAAGAGTGCTATCAGCTCAGTATCGGGAAAGATACCGTTGCTTAAATCACCATCACTATCCAGTGTTTGAACCAGTTGTGCGAAGTTCAGTGCGCTGGATGGATCATTGGCAAAGAGCATTTGAGGGGTGATGATGGCCTGTGCTTGGATAGTAGCCAAGGTGTGTCCACCGAGACTAAAGGTGACATCATCCCCTTTATTACAGCTAAACTCACCTTCGCTGTTGGTGATACCGATTTGATCTGAACAGCTGTAGTTCACGCCCGATATTGGGCTATCAACCAAGATACCAGTTAAAGTAATTTCAGGAAGAGGATTGGTACTGTTTGTTTCAGAACCATCAACGGGGTTACTCTCATCGCCACTACATCCGAGAAAAAGGATAAGCGCGAGAGAGAGTGTGGTTATTTTCAGTGTCTGTTTAAACATTTTAAACTCCTATATTCTAAAATAATAGGAGGATTTTGTTCTATATTAATTACATTTTGAATTTCTATGCTATATGTAGTCAGTCCTGAAAAACTAAAAACCTACTCTACAAACAAGTTAACACTACAGTTATAGAGTAGGGAGCTTATAAACTCACTTGATATTCTCCTTAAGTATCTCATCTCCACTCTCGGAAGTAGTGCTAAGGTACCACTCTCCCTTATTCATAAGTCCATACTTGTTCTCAGTGTCTTTTTTGAAACTAGCCGTTTTTATGAAGTATCTATCGCCTACTTGCTCTACAAAAGAGACATTAAATGCATCCCATCTAAGCATATACCAACCATCTGAGTATTTGAGTAGATTTGTATGGTAAAGGTTTTTAGAGACATTGATATGTGAGATGTTTTTTAGAGCGCTACTTTTAAACTTTGACTTTGCAACGGCAAGAAGTACAGGGTTTGAGATGGCACGAGGAAGTCTCTGGTTTTTAATGGCTGCCTTTTTTGCATCTGTCAGTTTTGTGTCGTAAGCTTTGTAGTCTTTTATATACTCTTGTGTTTTTGCGGAGAGTTTAGAGTATGTTGCTTGTTCATAGACTTTTTGATTTTCTAGAGCTTTTGTACCCAGTCTATACTCCTCCATAAGCTCTCTCACGCCACTTTGACTTTTGAGTATGGCGTTTAACTCATTAGCCTTGTAGTTTCTGTACTTGATGATGCCATTTCTCATCTCTGTCTCCCATCGTCTGGTCGAAGTGAGTATAGCATCGTCAATGTCATCCGAAACGGAGTTTATAAACCAAGTACGGTAGCGTTTAAACTCCTGGTTTGTCCCCTCTATAGTGTTGTTTCTTACCTTCTCTAAAAACTGCTGCATATCTGGCATAAGTTGTTTGTACCCTTTGAGTTTTGACGCCCACTCTTTAACGTCTTCGGGGCTTCTTGGCTCGCCTGTTATGTAGTCGCGTTGGAGTCTTGGATCAAAGGTACTTTTGTCAAAGACGGTCTGTATAGCCTTTAGCTCCTCTGAATTGTTACTAACACTTGATGCCATCTTTTTACTCTCGCTTGAAGCAGAAGCAAAAATCTTCTCTATTTTGCTCAGGTCTGCATCGGCTTGTTTGACTCCACGGTCAAATGTTTTGCTTCTCATAGGGTTGAGTAGAGTTTGAAGCTCTTTGAGTTTAGCTTCAAGGGGTTTTCTATAGGCTTGGTCTTGGAGTTTTACCTTGTCTACGTTTCTAAAGTAGTAGTCGTTTTGAATGTAAAGAGAGCGAAATTTTTTGAGATTTTGTTTATCTTCAGATGTTAACTCTTGAGCCTTTTTAGTAGGCGTAGAGCTTGTATTTTTACTTTTTGAGCCACTAGCTCCTACCCCTGCTTTTTGTAAGTTTTTGTTATAAGAGGTTACCATATTTTTGTAGCCTCTTTGCATACGAACTACTTGAGAATCTTTCTGGTCTGAAAAACTTTTGATAACTTTTTTAAGCCTAGCAAAATTCTCTTCAAGTTTGGCTCTTTTTTGAGAGTCTTGATAGTCCTCTAAAGTTCTTAAGGCTGAGTAGTTTTGGTTAATAGTTGCTATCTCTTTGTTATAAGCGTTTATATATTTGTTATCATCGTAAGTGAGCGCACCAAACGCCAAAGTAGATGAAAGTATGAGCGTTGCCGCTACAAGAGAAGGGTGTATCATGAAAAGTTCCTTTTTAAACTCCTATATTTTAAAATAATAGGAGGATTTTGTTCTAAATTAATTACATTTTGAATTTATGGTTGATTTGGATCTAAAATCAATTTATGTACCTCGGATTGAGCATCTTCTGCAACAAATATCTCTTCTCCCATAATTGCAGTAGCAACTCCATATTGTTGATTCAATTCTCCACTTGTTGATTTTTTACGTTCTATCAATTCAAAACTGTAGTCCACATGATTAAAATCATAAATATATATATAGTTATTTCCGTAAGATCCCATTACTACCCTATCTCCTCTCATATCCATACCAAAACCGAAATTATTACCTATTATCCCTTCAGTTAAGGAAGTGCGTGCCCGCTCAACTACCGTATTTGAATTGCTGTCTATCTCAAAAATAAATGCATCTCCAAGTTCTGTAGTACTCGTGTACGCAGACGCAGCAATTAATATATAGGGATAACGTATAACAATATTTGAGCCGAAATTTTTTGCATCACTCACCGTAAAAGCATCAAGTTCAGTAATGGTTTCATTGTCTTCTACTTTAAAAAGATATGAGGCTCCAGCACCTTTGTATCCAGAACCTATTGCTATATATCCATTATCAATCGATACAGAAGTACCAAATTTATCTCCTGCCTCAATATCACCTGGCAACAGTTTTGCAATCTGTGTCACATTGGTATCAGAATGTCGTTTAAATACATAGGCAGCACCGGCACCCGCTCCTCCTTCATTTTCAAAAGTAGCACCCACAACAATATAGTCCCCATCAATACAAACACTACGACCAAGATAATCACTCGTCTCAGCATCATCGGCTTGCAAGGTAGCGATAAGACGAATATCTTCATCTGAAAAACGTTTGTAAAGGTATACGGCTCCTTTATAACTGTCTATTCTTGAGTCACCTAGCGCTATATAGTCCCCACTTATAGCTACTTCATCGATAGTGTCTATTGATCTGCCTAAAGATGCAAGCTTATTTAAGACACCATTATCATCTTTTTTATAGACAAAAGATCCTTGCCTGCCGGCTGTAATAAGATAATTTCCATCAACCGCCATGGAGCTGGATTTCACCGAATAACTCTGCTCATATAGATACTTCGCATCTGAAACACTCAAACTAAGGTTCAAATCACTACTGCTTCCTCTTGAGTCATGAACATACAGTGAAAAATCATACTGATTGTCGTTTCCACTATCAAGCGGAGACTCATAGTCAAAGGTAGATGAGGCCGTTATGGTATTTGATGATACATTAAACACATCCCTATCTGTCCCCTCAATACTAAAACTCAAAGATGAAGCAGGACTGTCTATTTCAAAAGTATTGATGAACTCTTCACCCTCATAAATGGTTGTATCAATATTCGGTGCGGTATAGATATATATCTTCTCTTCTGGTCTTGACTTAAAAGCATACAAGGCACCCGCACTATTAAGATCATCTGTTGTAGCAAAGGGAACGCCAACATAGAGATACTGCCCATCAATATAGAGATATCCATAACCATATGAATTTACAATAGATGTACCCTTATCATCAAAGGTACCCACTTCATTAATTAAGCTTACCGAATTATTGTCCTCTAAGTGATAGATTAAAATAGATCCATCATAATATCCTTGATGCGCGTTAATCTCATGATATAAGCCTGTATCATTTAAGCCTATCGCTAAGAACTCTCCATCAAAACTTATTTCACCAGCAAAAGAGCCAGAAAGCGTCTCATCCTTATTGATGATATTAAAAGGTGAGATACTTTCGTTATCTTCTATCTTATAAAAGTGTACTTTACCTCCTACCTTTTCACCCACAACAAAGACACTATTTTCAATATCAACAGAGGCTCCATAATAACTATAATCAACCATAACATCAGATACCAATGTATCTAAAAGTGCGATAGAAGTGTTGTCTTCTGCAACCTTGTAAACAAAAGTCTTCCCTGCGCTAGCTACTCCATCCGTTGTTGCACGCTCAGATCCAACAACAACGTAAGGCCAATCTATGCTTACATTATTTGAAAAATGTTGACCGCTCAACCCATCTAAATCAACTACTTTTCCAATTTTCGTTAATATATTTTCTGCACTTAATGTAAAGAGATAAAGACTTCCTTGTCCAGAATTTTCATTGGGCGCACCAACAGCAATAAAGTTATCTTTTATCTTAATAGAAGCCCCGAATCCATCATTACTTCCTGCCCCTGCGTCAATATAGGTATACATCATTAATGAGCCAGAGAGATTGTCCTCTTCATCAAGTTGATAAAGATTTATAGCATTGGTTTTAGAAATTAAAATATTTTTACCAGACATCGCCACATCTGAAATGAGGGGAACACTGAGTGTATGAAGCATACTTAGTTCAGCATTACTGTCTCTTTTATAGATATAACCCTTATACGTTCCCCTTGCCGCTACGACAAGGTACTGTCCATCACCATCTACTTTAGCAGCAAAGGAATCACGATCCGTTACAGTAGAGGCAACAATTTTTTGGACTTGAAAATAGTGAAGGTTTTGACGTAAATTAATAAGCACAGCTACCGATTCACTATCTCCAGCACTATTGGTTGCGTCTGCCATTAAAGCATAATTGGAATATGTAGCATAATTTAAAGTAGTATCAGGTGAAACTGAAATCACGCCACTAGCGTTTATTGTAAAATGTTCACTATTAACACCACTTAAAGTAAAATGATCAATCAAGCCATCGCCAAGCGCTAAAATAGCTATCTCTCCTATAATGTCTCCTGGCTCATAAGACTCGGATATAGTGATTGAAAACTGCTCTATTTTTGCAACTTCCAGTGCATTTGTCACCGCAATACTTATCTCTTGAGTGCTTTCATTTCCAAACATATCGGAGGCAACAACACTCAGTGTGTACGTTTGAACTTGCTCAAAGTCTGGAGCTATTTTAAAGCTCAGTATCCCCTCCGTTGAAAGATTAAATTTATCGCTATCCCCTCCCATTAAATTAAACATTGACGTATTATCATCAGTGGTAATTTCAGCTACTTCCTGCGTATTTTCAAGAATACTAAAATGATCCGCACTTGTAAAGTCTGGGGCAATTTCATCAAGATTATTTAAGTTGATAGTAATCTCTTGAGTAGCTACATTTCCAACCGCATCAGTCGCTATAAGTGTAATAGAGTAATGTTCTTTGGTTTCAAAATTTGCTGGATTTGTAAAGCTCAGCGCACTGCTAATTAGTGTAAAAAATGCCCTATCTATTCCACTTAAAGTTAAAAGTGCATTTTCATCATCAGTTGTTACAGTTCCAACAATATTTTGATTTTCATCTACGGTAAATGTGGCGCTACTTGTTATAGCCGGAGCAGTTACATCCACAATAACAATCGGAACCGTTTCATTATTCTCTACAGGATCTGCAGTATTGTCATCAGGTGTTTCTACCATTGCCACACTCCCATCGGCGTTGATACCTAAGCCAGACAATGTTTCATCAAGGTGTTCTTGAGCATCTTCTTCACTCACTAACGCAGCGCGCTCACCTAAAACTGCTTGGATTTCACTATCAAAATTCTCTGATGTAAAATCTAAACTCTCATTTGAGAGTAATCCTAATAACTCAATGTCTGGTGAGATACCATTACTTAGATTATTATCATTATCAATTGTCTGAATTAATTGTGCAAAGTTCAGCGCACTTATGGGATCATTTGCAAAAAGTATTGAAGGGGTAATAATCTCTTGTACTTTGATTGTAGCTAGGGTATGCCCTCCTAGACTAAAAGTAACATCATCACCAGTATTACAAGTGAATTCTCCTGCAGTATTTGTAATACCACTTATTTTTGAACATGTATAATTAACACCCGATATAGGACTGTCCAAAAGGACACCTGTTAATGGATTTGTTAATATGATGTCCTTTGATTTTTCAGTATCTAGATTTACATTTTCATCATCACTACTACAGCCCAAGAATAAGACTAATGCCAGAAAAAGTGATGTTATTGTCAGTGTATTTTTAAACATTTTGTACTCCTATTATTTTAAAATAATAGAGCAATGATGTTCTGAATTAATTACATTTCAGTTTAGGCGTGTTATATTGCGTACATGTTTTATAAATATTTTCCTTACAAAGAGATGAATTACAAGCTCATTATCCTTTATGGTTTTCACTTTAGCTATGCCTTTATCTTCTCACTAGCCGTCATTCGTGATATCATAATGCAACTTGGATTCAATGGATTTATTAATGCCAGTGCGGTGATTACAACAGTTATTAGTTACTATTTACTTCATTTTAAACATAAACAAAAAACGGCAACCATATTAACCTTGCTCGTAGCCGTTGTACCGCTGTACACATTGATCTACTTTAATCCTATGATAAATCTGGTTATCATTTATGTCATGTTACTTCCACTGGCTACTTTTTTTCTCTTTAAATTCAAACTTGCAATTCAAATAAATAGCCTAATATATATAAGTTTTTTTGCCCTGCTCTACACTATTTATCTCAATCACCCTGATGATATTATTTTAAATAACTTAAAGGCCCTGATCAATATTAGTTTTGCTTCTATCCTAATCACCTCATTTGGTTTTCTTTATCATTTATCAATCGAATCAACACTAAATGCACTAATAGCCTCCAATAAGCAAAAAGATTTATTACTCAAAGAGGTACATCATAGAGTAAAAAATAATCTAAATATCACCGCATCTATCTTAGGTCTTCAAACTAAAGGGAAAGATGAGATAACAAAAGATGAACTGCTCAAAAGTAAAACACGTATTGAAGCGATTGCCTTGGTTCATGAGATGCTTTATAAACATGACAATTTTGAACAGATACCTTTTAATGAATATATCTTAAAAATAAAAGCACTCCTTATCTCTATTATCAAAGAGAAACAAAACGTTAGCATCGATATTCTTAACAACAATAATATTACGCTTTCACTAGATAAAATGATCCAGTTTGGACTTATTATCAATGAATTACTTACCAATTCTATTAAACATAATCTAGAATGTGAGAATTTAAAAATTATCATCTCTTTACAAAAAGATAACAACAAATATAAGTTTTTTTATACTGACTCTGGAAGTTCAAAAGTCACTAGTGAGGTTCTTCATACGGAAAATAGTTTGGGAATACGTTTAATTAAACTTAGTGCTAAACAACTTGATGCCTCTTTAGAAATTATCCATAATGAGCAAAATGGCCTTACTTATAGACTCGAATTTTTAGAAGAAGCCGTAGCTAAAATAGAAGCTCAAACTTAAAATTCCCATCACCCTCAAATGAATTAGAACCATTAAGTTGTCTTGTGCTTAAATCAATCAACTTAAATCCTAAACTGTCTAAATCCTGGATATCAAAATCATCTTTAAAGCCTACACCATTGTCTTTATAAAAGTATCTATATTTACCCTTATCTAAAGCCAAAGATATCTCTATTTCAGCGCACTGGTCTTTAAATGCATGTTTAAAACTATTGGTTAACAACTCATTTGTAATCAGTGCCAGTTGTAACATAGTATCGAGTCTCAAACTCAGGTCTCCAGCTTCTATAATGATACTGACTTCATTATCTGAGAAAGTACCTCGCACCAAAGTAGAAAGCTTTTTCATATAATCTGAGAATAATATATCCGCAAAGTCATCTTGTTTATAAATCATTTCATGTGTTAATGCTATTGCATCAATACGGTTTTTTGAATTCAATAATGAAGATTTAGAATCACCCTCTTCACGTCTTGCTTGAAGTGCCAAGATAGAGCCCACCACATTAAGATTATTTTTTACCCGATGATGAACCTCTTGTAAAAGCAGTCTATTATGCTCACTGGTTCGCTCCAATGCCTCATAAGACTTTTTGTGTGAGAGATGATAAAAAAAGCCAAATGCCATAACTATCAAAGAGGTGATAAATATATTGAATATCGAATCAAAATCATGTACAAAATAGCTATTTTCAAAAGAGTAATACCCATATACAATAAGTAATGCGACCAAGGTATAAAAAATAATCGTTATCCGTAAAGCTACTTTATACTCAAAAAGAAAAAATATCGCAATCGGTGCAACAACAGAATAGACAATAGTATAGTGTCCAAATTCATTACTGACTAAAAGGCTTAAGATAGAGAAAAATGTAATGCTGGTTGTAACAATAGAGCCTTGTAAAACATCTCTGTTTTTTCTAAAATAGATGAGGCCTATTATAGTAGCAAGCAATGAGATTAACTCTAACCAAGCATCCTTATAATTTTCAACATAAAAATCTTTTATCATTGCCAATGTAAAAATGATTATGAAACTAATAAATATGCCATAAACATAGACAGCACTTCTAGGATATTTTTCAAAATGTTTAAAAATAGCTTTTTTCATAAAATATTATATTCAAAATATGTTCTTTTATAGTTCTATATCCTGAATTTAACTATAATAATTACATAAGGTGAACTATGCGGAAGAGAATATTAATTGTAGAAGATGAACTTATTGCAGCTGAGTATCTACGTGAGATTTTAGAAGAGAATGGTTTTGATGTACTTGGGGTTATTGATACAGGAGAAGAGGCTATTAAACAAGCCGGTATTTTAAACCCTGATATTATATTGATGGATATTATGTTACGTGATCATATATCAGGAAGTGAAGCGGCCTTAAAGATACATCAAAAAAATCCTAAAATTGCTATCGTATTTCTAACTGCTTATTCAGATGATCAAAGTATTGATTACGCTATTGGTGCAAATTCTTATGCTTATTTAATGAAACCCTATCAAGAAAAAGAGATTGTAGCAACACTCAAAGTAATCTGTGGAAAACTCTCCCAAGAGAACAAGGCACATACAAATATCAGAACCCACATCCTACAAATCGAATCAGATTTAATTTATAATCGTCAACTAAAAAAATTGATACGCGATAAAAAAGAACTTATATTAAGTAGTAAAGCCATTCAGTTTATAGACTTACTTTGCAAAACACCAAATATATCGGTCTCTAATGAACAAATAAGTCTGCATATTTGGCAAGAAGAGAAAAGTGCTACCACGTTACGAACACTGGTACATAGAATACGACACCAATTAGACAGGGATATTATAGTAAATGTAAATTCTTTGGGATATATGATTAAAACGAAAAGTGAAGAGTAGGTAGAGTATTTGTTGAAGTTTGTTAGTGACCAAAGGCCAGAAGAAATTACTTTCTTCTAAGCTCTTCGATACGTGCTTTTTTACCTGCAAGACCACGAAGGTAGTAAAGTTTAGCACGACGTACACGACCACGACGTAGTACTTTGATCTCTTCAATAGAGTCAGAGTATACTGGGAAAATTCTTTCAATACCAACACCGTTAGCACCGATTTTACGTACATTCATAGTTGACGCTGTACCTTGACCGCTTCTAGCGATACATACACCCTCATAACTTTGTACACGTGATTTCTCACCCTCTTTAATTGTAACAGCTAAACGCAAAGTATCACCTGCACGGAATGCTGGGATAGTTTTTGTAGCGATTTGAGAAGCTTCGAAATTTTCGATATATTTATTTCTCATAAAATGTCCTTATTTTTTGCTTTTTCAGCAGCTCTGGACGAAAGAACTTGGTCTTCGTCTCTGATAGAGCTAATTTTAATGCACGAATTTTACTGTGATTTCCCTTCAGATACTCTGAGGGAACCGCATTGCCTTCATACACTGCTGGTTTTGAAAAAGATGGTGCTTCTAACAGTGGCACTTCGAAGCTTTCAACTTCTAATGACTCACTGTTACCCAAGACCTCTTTCACGTTACGAGAGATAGCGTCCATCATCACTAGAGAAGGCAATTCTCCTCCAGTTAAAATGTAATCTCCTATGCTAAATATCTCATCAGCATAAGACTCTATAACTCTCTCATCTATACCTTCATATCGCCCAGAGACAAACACAATGTGCTTTTTCTGGTCAGCCAAACGTTTTGCATCGTTTTGCGTAAAAGGTTTACCAACTGGAGCGGTAAAAATAATGTGGGCCTCTTCATCACTTTTTTGAAGCACACTTAGTGCGTCAAAAAGTGGTTGAGGATTCATTACCATCCCTGCTCCACCGCCTGCAGCGGTGTCATCTACTTTGTTATGTTTAGAGTTTGAATAATCACGAGGATTAATAAACGCTACACTAAGTAGACCCTTATCAAGGGAGCGTTTCAAGATAGAATCTTGAAAATAACCCTCAATAATATTTTGAAATAAGCTTACAAATGTGAACTTCATTAAGATGATTGTAAAAGTTCAAGCGCATCTTTTAGTTCAATACGTTTGTCTTCAATATCAATAGATACAACATATCTATCAACATAAGGGATTAAAAATCCCTTACTTTCACCTTTAGAAATCAGCGCGCTATCAGTTTTAATTGAAAAATAGTCGTCAATACTAAAACGCTCTATCTCATCAACCACACCTAACAGTAATCCATCCTCGTAAACTTCGCATCCTATCAAATCAAACCAAAAATATTGGCCATCTTCTAGTTGACAATTTTCACGCGTCTCTTCTTCTGTCGAATAAAGTTTTACATTGGTGTATTTTTTCGCATCTTCAATAGCCGAAACTCCGAGGATTTGAATCTTACTTGCATCTTCATTGACAAATTCGAGTGTCAATTTTTGTCCCTTATCAGTTAAAAAACTGCTTCCGTTAAAAAATTGATCTTCAAAATCACTTTTAATGTGAAATTTCATCTCGCCTTTAATCCCTACCGTTTTACCGATAGTAGCAACATGAAATTTTAAACCATTACGCTGGTTCGACATTAATTCTGTAACCTTTTCCGTCTTTTGCTTTACAACCAGAAACTACTGTTTTAATAGCTCCAATCATCTTACCCTCTTTGCCAATCAGCTTACCAACGTCCGCTTGATTTGCATAAAGAATAATTTCGCTCAAATCATCACTCTCATTTACTTCGATACGAATATCATCAGGATAAGAGCTAATTAGACGGGCATATTGAGCGATAAAGTCTTTAAGCATTACTATTTACCAGTAATCTTTTTAACACGGTCAGACATTTTAGCGCCAACACTTAACCAGTAGTCAAGACGTTCAGTGTCTACTACTAGAGTTTTTTCATCGTTCATTGGGTTATAATGACCGATAAGTTCAATCCAACCACCATCACGACGTTTTCTGCTATCTGTTACTGCGATACGGTAAAAAGGTTGCTTTTTACGACCCATTCTTGTTAATCTAATGACTGTTGCCATATTTGGTCCTTCTCTGCGCATGTCCTATTTCAACATGCTGTATATAATAAATTTTTTGCATAATTAAAAGTTACCTCTTAAAAATGCTAATTTAAAAACTCAAAATAAGTATTTAAATTAACATTTAATGAGCCAGATTCCTATCTAGGAATCCCTGCCATACCACCTGCACCGCCACCCATTTGTGACATCATGTTTTGTAAATCTTGCATTCCCTTTTTACCAGAGAACTTTTTAGCCATCTTAGAGGCATTTTTAAACTGCTTAAGAATTCGGTTAACTTCAACTTGTGAAATTCCACAACCAAGTGCCAGACGTTTTTTTCTAGAGTTGTTTAGAAGATCTGGATCTTCACGCTCTTTTTTAGTCATAGAGCCAACAAGCGCTTTAATTTGGTTGATCTCTTTAGAGTTATCAAAGTCTACATTCTCTAGAGCTTTTGACATATTTCCCATACCCGGAATCATGCCCATAATAGATTTCATAGAACCCATTTTTTTCATGCTTTCCATCTGCTCTAAAAAGTCATTAAAGTTAAACTTACCTTTTTTGATCTTTTGAGTCAGTTTTTTGGCTTGTTTCTCATCAATGATGCCCGCAGTTTTCTCTGCCAAACCTTCGATGTCACCAAGGCCCATAAGGCGGTTAACAATACGCTCAGGTAAAAAGACTTCTAAGTCTTCCATCTTTTCACCTGCACCAATAAAGCGCAGTGGAACATTAACCTGAGAAGCGATACCTAGAGCAACACCACCCTTAGAATCACCATCGTATTTTGAAAGGATAACCCCATCAATACCGATCTGCTCTTTAAAGCTTGTTGCTGTTCTAACGGCGTCTTGACCCGTCATCGAATCCGCTACATAAAAAATTTCTGTAGGATTTGCTGCTTTTTTAACTTCACCAAGCTCTGCCATCAACTCTTCATCAATCGCCAAACGACCAGCTGTATCGATCAAGACAACATCAACTAAAGAAGTCTTAGCCTGAGCAAGACCTTGTTTTACTACTTCAACAGGTGAGAGAGATTCATCTGCAAACAAATCTACTTCGATTTTTTCACTGATTTGACGTAACTGCTCAACGGCAGCCAAACGCTGTAAATCCGCTGCGATAATAAGAACTTTTTTCTTTTTACCTTTTAGATATGTTGCCAGTTTACCCGTCGTTGTTGTTTTACCAGACCCTTGGAGTCCGGTCATTAATATTACTGTAGGAGGATTTGGAGCAAATACAAAACCCTTATTTCCTTCAGTTTCTAAAATATCATATAAAGATTGGCGCATCGCATTAAGGAATTGATCTTTACCAATTCCCGCTTCTTTTGTATCAATCTCAACTCTTTCGATGAGTTCTTTAACTACTTTATGATTTACATCAGCTTTTAAAAGTGACTTTTTAAGCTCTAATAGTGCTTTTTTAAGTGCCTTTTCATCATCATGAAAACGGATCTTTTTTATAGCAGATGTAAACGAGTCAGTTAAAGTTCCAAACAAAGAATTTCCTTATAAATATTTTAAATACACAGGTGTCCCGTGTAAAAAGTTTCGCATTATATCCAAATATTGCTTGAAATGCTAGGGTCTATATTTTAATAACTAATCCCAACAGCGGAACGTACTTTTTCAATAACACTCTGCGCGCTGACTCTTGCTTTATCCGCACCCATTTTCAAGATTTCACGAACGTCATCTTGGTTATTTTCATAATACGCTCTTTTTTCACGATAAGGCGTGTAATAGTCCCACATGATTTCAGCTAAAAAGAGTTTAAAATGACCATGCCCTTCCCCTCCTCTTTTGTAGCGCGCTTGAAGTTCTAAAAGTTCACTTTCATTAAGATATAGCTTGGCTATATTGTATACATTACAGTTTTCAAACTCTTTTGGCTCTTCAAGTGCCACATTCTCAGTTACAATTTTTTTGATAGTTTTAAGTTGTTTTTTCTCTTCACCAAAGATATTTATAATATTGCCATACGATTTAGACATCTTCTGCCCATCTGTTCCAGGAACTGTTTTTACATTCTCTTCAACACGATGCTCAGGGATAACAAAAATATCCCCATGTTCATTGTTAAACTTCACTGCAATATCACGCGCCATCTCAACATGTTGAATCTGATCTTTTCCTACAGGAATAATTTCAGAATTCATAATCAAAATATCTGCTGCCATCAATACCGGATAAGAAAAGAGTGAGTGATTTGAAGCAATTCCACGCGCTGTTTTATCTTTATATGAGTGTCCACGCTCCAGCAGACCCATTGGGGTATAAGATGAAAGTATCCAATAAAGTTCCAGAACTTCTTTAACATCAGACTGAACCCAAAAAGTTGATTTTTGAGGATCCATACCTAAGGCTAAGAAATCCGTTGCCGCTTGCATGGTCAATTCTGCTAAGCGTTTTCCATCACTCACCGAACTCATCGCATGATAGTTGGCGATAAAAGCAAAAATTTCATTATCGTCTTGTGCATCAATCATTGGCTTTATAGAACCAAAATAATTTCCAATATGTAAATCCCCTGAGGGCTGAATACCTGTTAATAATCTCATAATAATTCCTAATTTAAAAACGTAATTATACTTAAAAATCTAAAATACCTACATTTCTATCATTTTATTACTATTGTTAACAAATATGAAGTATTTCTACTTTATAATAAAGAATAAATAAACTATTAGGAGTTCGTTATGAACGTACAAATTAGAAGCAAAGACATTACGCTAAATGATTCAACAAAAGCACATATCCAAGGTGCAATTGACAGTTTTACTAAATATTCTTTAGAAATTACAAGTATTAATGCAAATGTAACCAAAGCAAAACAAGGTGTAAATGTAGAATTTGAGATTAATGTTGCACACAACACTCCAATCATTATTAACCAAGACGATAGTTCACTTGATGCAGCTATTGATCTTGCAATTGATCGTGCGACTAAAGCGCTTCGCCGTCTTCATGACAAAGTTGTAGATCACAAAAAAACAGGTGTTAAAGACCTGGAAGTAGCTGACGCTGAGTAATTCAGTTAAAGTTGTCTGTCCACATTGCGGGAGTGTAAATAACATTCCCGTAAAGGACTCTTATAACAAGGCCAACTGTGGTCACTGTAAAGAGTCTCTTCTCGTCACCAAACCCCTAAATTTCACTACTACTACATTTGATAATCATCTTGTTAACAATGATATTCCTGTAATTATTGACTTTTGGGCAGCTTGGTGTGGACCTTGTAAGATGATGGGGCCTGCTTTCGAGAGTGCGGCAGAAGCATATCCACTTAAAGCGCGTTTTGCGAAGATAGATACTGAAAATGAAAATGCTTTAGCCGGTAGATTTAGTATTCGCTCTATCCCTACAATGATTGCTTTTAAAAATAACAAAGAGATTGACCGAGTATCTGGCGCGCTGAGCGTTGATCAGATCAAAGAGTGGGTCTCTAAATTTATCTAGGAGAATTTTAATGTATCAATGGATGGTCTGGTTCCACCTCATATCTCTAATCTCATGGTTTGCAGTACTTTTTTACCTTCCACGTCTTTTTGTTTATCATATGGAACAAATTGAGAAAAAAGAGTTTGTAGAGGTTGTTAAAGTCATGGAAATGAAGATATATAAATATATCGGTATCCCTGCATTTTGGGCAACAGCTATTTCAGGAACTGCTTTGGCATTTATGTATCCTGTAAATATATTTTCAACAGGTGGATGGTTTCATGCCAAACTACTGTTTGTAGCATTTTTAATTGTTTACTTCTTCTCATTAGGCTATTTTAGAAATATTCTACTTAAAGATGCGTGTAAAAAAAGTGGTAAGTTTTTTAGAATGTATAATGAAGTACCAACAATTTTAATGTTGCTCATTGTCGCTTTTGTTGTGGTAAAACCTTTCTAGGGTTTGTCCACCACCTTTGGTGCCAAAACCACACAGTTACGCCCACTCTCTTTTGCCTTATAAAGTGCATCATCGCTACGTTTCAACATATGAATAACACTCTCATTTTCTATGAACTCAGCTACCCCAACACTAACCGTCACTTTACGGTTGTGAATAATATAACCACCACTAATCATCTCTCTGAAACGATTGGCTAAGACAACTGCATTGGCACCATCAGTCTCTGGAGCAATAACAACAAACTCTTCCCCTCCATACCTAAATGCCATGTCACTCGTACGGAGCAATTTTTTCAGAAGCCCACCAATCTTTTTTAAAACTTCATCACCAACTTGATGACCCAGCTCATCATTAACCAATTTGAAATGATCTGCATCGATAAGAAGAATAGAAAAAGATTTTTTATGTCTTGGATATGAAGAACCCAAGTACTCTAACTGCTCAAGAAGAAAACGTCTATTGTAAAGGCCTGTCAGAGGATCAACAACTGCGGATTGTTCCAGTTCACCTTTAACCGACTTCATGACTACGTAAATCGCAATAAAAATAAAAAGTGTATTTATGATGATTATCATCATTAGTAATTCTAAGAATTCACGCTCTTTATTTTCTGAGAATTCTTGTAAAGTATAGGTTAATCTATTAGAAATTTTCCAACATTTTTCAGAATTTTCAAGTCTATTCTTCTTGAGATATAACATCCCTTCCCAACTATCACGAAGGAGAAGAAAATCTTCAAAAAAATTCTTCTGTGTTAAAAATTCATTGCCAATATTTTGGCTAATAAACTCCTCTTCAAGCTTATCCAACAGGTTATCAATAACTTTTTCACGTCCGTCACTTTCATGACTTAACTTCAATTTTTCATAACGCTGAATAGAGCCCCGTAAAAAACCAAAATTATTAATACTCAGGGCATCATTTTCTATATTTTGATACTGATTATAGATGATGTACCCATTAATAGGTGTCATCAAAATAATCAATGCTAAAATAACAATCAGTCTACGTGAAATCTTTGAGACGTTAATGTTCGCCTCTTTTCCTTGCTTTAAACAGAACCGGGATACCTTCAAAATCGAATTCTTGGCGTAGTTTATTGGTTAAATAACGTCTATATGTAAAGTGAAGTCCTTTAGGCTTGTTCATAACCAAGGCAATACGTGGTGGACGAATTTCATACTGTGTTGCGTAATAGATACGAATATAAGCCCCTCTCATAGAAGGTAATGGGTGACGGCGTTGTGCTTTAATCAATGCTTCATTTAACTTAGACGTGGTGATACGTTGAGAGTAGTTAGCATTAATTTTAATCAACATCTCATAAATTTTATGAACGCGTTGCGCAGTATTTGCTGAAATCGAAATGATAGGTGCATAATGTAAAAATCTAAATCTGTCACGGACTGACTGAACAATTTTTGCATAATCAGCACCATCAACCAAGTCCCATTTATTTAAAACAATCAAACAAGCCAAACGATTTGAATCAATCAATCCTGCAATCTTCTCATCAAGGTCTAAAAATGGGTTAGATGCATCAAGAACTATCAGTGCAATATTCGCATCATCTAACATCTCTTCTGTTCGCATTAAAGCAAATTTTTCAATACCTAAGATTTTCCCACGTTTACGAATACCGGCGGTGTCAATAAAAGTTATTTTGTGATTTTCATACTCCACTTCTTCATCAATCGGGTCAATAGTTGTTCCCGCTGTAGCACTAACAACAGAGCGTTCTTCTTTTAAAAGCGCATTTAGAAGTGAACTTTTACCAACATTAACACGCCCGATAATAGCAACACGGAAGGTATTCAAAATATTTTCATCAAAAGGTTTAACTTTATCATTTTCACCATAAACAGTTTTATCTATGTAATCTTCTTCTGCTTTAGCTGGATAAAAATATCCATCATCCTCTTCATCTTCCTCATCTTCCTCATAGTCCTCAAAGAAACTATCATCATTGTCTTCTATATATTCACCAACAAAAACATTTTCATCTTCTTCAACTTCAATATCTGCTTCTTTGATAATCGCTTCTAAAGTAGGCGTTTCAACAATCTCTTTTTCAGGAAGAAGATCAGCGATCCATTCAAATAGTGCATTGATATGACGGTTGTGTGAAACAGAGATACCAAAGACATGTTCTGTACCAAACTCATAATAGTCCCATACTTTTTCAAGCATTTTGTCATTGTCTACTTTGTTTACAACAAGAGCAATATCTTTACCTAAGGCTTCAAGTTCATAAAAAAACTTCTTATCTTCTTCTTCAGGAATAGATTTTCCATCAACCATATAGATGATTATGTCTGCTGAATGCGCTGCTTTAAGAGACATCTCTCTGATCTTGTCAAAAAGTTCATTTCCATCATCAAGTCCACCGGTATCATAAAGCATAACTTCTTTATCCAAGATATCAATGACACGTTTTTTTACATCACGCGTTGTACCAGCTTGTTCAGATGTAATGGCATCTCTTTGTTTTATTATACGATTAAAAAATGAGCTTTTTCCGACATTTGGTCGGCCAACAATTGCTAAGGTTTTCATAAGTGCCTTTAATAAGGGTGTAAGATATAAAATAGGTTTTAAAAATTAAGGGAATTATAACTAAATAATAAGAGAAATAGGGAAGTTTAAGTAATGGGAGGAGGAACTAGTTGTCTAGAACCATCCAAACATATAACTCTTTGGTTTTTTTATCCGTCCAAGAGTCTTTTAATGTAGCTGTTACTTTATTACTACTTTCATGCGCAGCTTGATCAACATAAGCTGAACCACGTTCAGTAGTAACAGTCGCTATTGAAGCAGTCACGGTGACACCCAACTGACGAGAAAGTCCTTCTAAAGCATACGCTTCAGCAATTTTTTTCTGTCTTGCTGGACCATAAAAGTGATCTTGCGGTGCTACACCAACATATCCTTTTGCCCCACTCATACCTGGACTTGAAATCCAAGCAGGCTTAGCGTAAGGGTCAACCACTTCTACTTTACTACCTCCACAGCCGATAAACAGCAGTGTTAGTAGGGATACAAAAAAAAGCTTTTTCAATTATTCAAAATCTTTATCTAATTGAGCTTGTGCTTTTTGTGATTGAAATTGTTGCCAAAGTGCTTCATCATTTTTAAATGAAGTTTTTACTTGTTCTTTAGCTGCAGCCATAACTTCTGCTGTAGGAGAACCCATTAAAACATAAAGTTCACCTGTTACTGGATCTGGAAATGATTTAAGTTGACGAGAACCTGTTAAAGTTGTTTTTGAAAGTTGTTTAGAAACATCAGTTGCTACACGATCAACTACTTCACTGTCGCCCACACCAGTTACACGTGTAAAGTTTTCAACTTTATTTTTAACTTGAACTTCAACTTGACGAGCAAGACCATCACGACCATTTGCTTGTGCCAAAGTACGTTGCATACCTGCACCAGCTTTAGTTGGTGCAGCGATACCTACTGCAACAATAGAATCTTTATAGTATGCAGAGTTACCACATGCCCACTCAGGTGCCAGTTGACCACTAATTTTACAACGGTCATCAAATTCTGCTTGTTCTGGAGCTACTGGCTCTGCGCCACCACATCCTGCAAATGAGAAAACCATAAGGCCTGCTGCTGCTGTTGATAATAGATACTTTTTAATCATGTATTCACTCCTGTTTTTGTTTGTGAATAATTATAGATTATTAAAACTTAAAGTTCAAAGTAAATAAGATAATTCCTTTATTAAATCCTATTTTAGCTTACTTTGGTACATATTTTGCTATTATAATTCTACAAATAACAGATATCACATTTTAAAGGATTACTCCGCTATGTTCAGTTTTATTAAATGGTTACAACTCTCTATCTCTAAACTCAAAAGAAATAAAGGTCTCTGGTTCACAACACTCTCTATTGCCTCAACAGCAGGTGTTTTAATCTCCATGTACACTATTAATATTATGACTTCAAGTGTTGCTGAACAGACTTATCAAGAAGAGCGTCGTGTTGACTTAGCACACTTTGATGCAGTACTAACAAGAAACTATGATGAATTAGTCACTACAGGGACTGTTCTTGCCCTACACCCTCAAGTTGTTTCAAATCTGAAAAGTAAAAATTATGAAGCACTTAACACCTTAACAGCAGGCATGATTACCTCAATTAACAAAAATATTATTGAGACGGACTTAGACATCAAATATTATGATATTGAGACTAAGATTGAAGAGAGTGAAAACCACACTTTTGCTGAAATGGTTATGGAAACAAACTATGCACTTAGTGGTCTAATGGTAAACAAAAAGGGTGTTCGTATGGTAGGAATCGTACCAGTTTTTGAAAATAATGTAACGATTGGGGCACTAGAAGTTTCTCGTAGTATCCACTCGATTAAAGAGCAATTTTTAGACCTTAATAAAGAGTTTGTATTTATTATAGATAAACATCAACTGGTATTTTTAGATCTTAAAAGTAAAACAGGTAGATACTTAGACGTGAGTGACGAATATAAGGTTGCTTATAAAAATTATGATTCAAATTTTTATATCAACGCTTCACAATTTGATCTTCAAGAGATGATGAGAAATAAATATCATATTGATAAAAAGTTTTTTACTACATACGAAGAAGTAACAGATCTCAATGGTCGTATCATTGGTCTTGTCTTGATTGGTGAAGACAGTAACAATGCAAGCAGTTTTGTAAAAATTACCCAAAACATGATCAACAGTGTTACCACTGTTGCTCTTGGGCTGGTTATCTCTTTAATTCTATTTATGTTCTAAGGGAAGGGAAAAGATGAAACGTTTAAAAATTATGAAGTCATACATGGTTTTATGGCTCTTTATCTATTTTCTTGTTTATTCAAATATTGACTCTATTAGTACTTTCTTTATGGCGACACTTACCTTTAATCTGGCCGTAGTTACTATTCTTTCTATCGGTATTATTATGATTATGAAAGCCTCTATTTCCTTAGTAATGCTTGCAGGTACTTTTGGAACCATGGCTTATAAAAAAGATAACCTCTCTTTTTATCTTAAGGGAATTGAAAAGATTATGCCAGCGAATATTGCCCATATGTTTCACTCACGCGCTGAAAAAGGGGTAATGCTTTTTACTGTTGATGAGTCACGTGCCGTTATTGATTGGATTGATGAGAAGTTTGCCAATCAAAATCGTTATACCAACTACTTTATTGGTACCGTACTGATGATTGGACTACTGGGAACATTCTCAGGTCTACTTATTGCGATTGATGACATGGGTCGTATTATTCTCTCCTTGAGTGGAGACATTGACCTAGCCAAAGTTATCTCTGATTTCTCTGGACCACTAGGCGGTATGGCAGTTGGTTTTGGATCTTCTCTTTTTGGAGTTATTGCTGCTATTATTATGGGATTAAAAGGATATATTCTTAATAAAAATCAAGAGATACTTATTGAAGGTATTGAGGATTGGCTCAAAGGTAGAATCGTTGATGTCGGTGGTGCCGGTGGTGGTTCTGCACCAGCAACAGGTATCCCCGGTGAAAATGCTCTTCCTGGACACAACAGTAGTTTTATTGAGATTTTTGTAGAGACGATTGGTGGAATGACTGCGCAGATGAAAGATATTGCACAGACAAATGAACGTCTTCACTCTATTACTATAGCATCTGTTCAACAAGCCAGAGATGAGCATGATATAACGGTTGGAGTTTTAGAAGATATTCATAAAGCATTACAAAATAAAAGTGATGACGGGGGTGATATTCCAACACTTATTCAGCGTATCGAAGAGGGTAATAAAATATCTGCAGCTGAGGCATTACATATTGAGCAGATAGAGAGCGCACAAAAATATAGTGCCAATGCACTGCATAAACAGAACAGCTTACTTAATAATATTCAACATCTACTTGATGACTCGCGTCAAAACACTCAAAGTAATACCAAAAGTGTTTTAGAAAAAATTGATGAAACAACACAGGCTATTGAAAACATTCAAGTAAATGTTTCTAATACTACCTCTCAAGATGAGCCAAAACCTGGCTTTTTAAACAATATCTTTAAGTAGTCTAACAGATGGGAAAAAGATGTCCAGAAGAGTTTAATCCATGGCCACCCTTTGTGGATATCTTTGCCTCTGTTATTCTCGTCTTAATGTTATTTTTATTGATTACTGTTGTAAACATCGGATACTATGCGCAGTTCAAAGCAAAAACTGCTTACACGGGAAGTACTGAAGATCCTGATGCAATGGCTTCTGAAGAGTCTTCTAAAATCAAAGTTGATTACTGTGAAAAGCGTGAAGAAGTAGTTAAAATCCAAAAACAAGACGAGATGATTACCTTTCATAAAGTCATGGCAAATAAACTTGAAGTAGATGCAAATAGATCACTTTTCAGTGGGGGAAAATCAGCAGGTAATGCTATCGCTTATGCACCCAATGCAGATCAAAACAATTTTGATAAACAAAGCGCTGAAGAGCGTGAACGTCAAGTGCTTATTAAGTTTGAGAATAAAGAGATATTTTTAAATACCTCTGTCAAACAGAACCTTAGACGTTTTGTTAAAAAGTATAAAACACTTAAGGGTGTAGAGTTTCATATCAGTGTGAATGATCCGCAAAGTTTTGTTAGTAAAACACTGGCACGGCAGGTTTCACTTGGACGCGCACTCAATATTAAAAAACTCATTACCAATATGAGAATACCAAAAACAAGTATCAAATTAAAACTACAAAATGAAAATCCAATTAGCAGTAAATTTGGTACAGTTATTATAAAGGCGGTTACAAAATGAGAAAAAGTTTCATCCTCTCTTTAATAATATGCACATTGCTTGGTGCAAATGAGTTAGATAACAACTACAGCACTCAACTTGAAAATATAGAAGCAGATCCTCTTTTCACTATAGAGCTAAAAAGTGGTGCTTCTTTATTTGAAGCCATTGTCTATTCACTCTCGCATAATGCTAAAATAAAAGCATCTAAACAGCGTGTGTTACAAGAGTTGGCTTCACAAAGTGAAAAAGATGCAGGTCATCTTCCCACTCTGACTCTTTTTGGAGATGCAGGATATGAAAAACGTTCCAGTGAGACAGATGCCAATGTCAATCCAACTGCACAAGTAACTGAGTACAACTATAAAAAAACTGAACTCTTTTTTACTTTCACAGAAAATATTTATGCAGGTGGCGCTATAGAAAATGCAGTAAATGAGCAACGCGCTAGAGTTGAAGCCACTATTTATGATCATCGTAATAATCTTGAGCGCGCCAGTACAGAAGTGATTTCTGCTTATTTTAATGTTATCTACAATCAAATCGCCCTCAAAGTAAATAACAAAAATATGAGGAAATTTGAAGAAATTTTAAATATAGTCAGTATCAAAGAAGAAAATGGCGCAGCAACATCAGGTGATGTAAACTTTATCAAGGCCAATGTTGAAAGTGCGAAAACAGACCGAGTCAAAACAGAAGCGAAACTTTCAAACGCCATCTCACAGTATGAATATCTACTTGGCTTTTATGATGAGACTAATCAACCTTTCGAGAGTCATGTTGAGATTAATACGGGAGAGTTAAATACTTCTTTAGATTTATTGGAAAAGAACAATGCACTGATATTAAGACAAAAGTCTTACATCACATCAGCACAGTTTTCACTCGATGGGACAAAGGCTACTTTTACACCAAAAGTTGACTTCCAAGTTAATGGAGAAGCTAGAAATGAATTTGACAGAGGTTTAGGTGAGAGAAATAAACTCAATGCCTTGGTTAACTTTAACTATAACCTCTACAATGGAGGAAAAGATCAAGCGCGCTACCAACGTTTTTACGCCAAACTCAGTGAGCAAAAATTTTTACTTCAAGATAGAAGACGTGAGTTAAAGTTTCAAACGAAGGTTCTTTATAAATCTGTCACCTCTTCACTAGAATCTCTAAAACTTACCGCAAGTGAAGTCACTTCAGCACGTAAGGTTGTAGACTCATATTGGATCGCTTTTCAAAATGGAACCCAGAACCTACAATCACTACAATTGGCACAAGCCAATCTAAATCGTAGTGAACTTGATTTTGTGGAATACAAAAAAAGTATGAGTATTAATTACTTTAAACTGCTACAACTCACAGGAGGGTTACTGCCGTATCTTGATATAAACTACGCTTCACGACCTTCAGGATTTAAAAATAATGAAGTAAACTTTTGGGAGAACTAGAAAATATAGTTCAGTCCAAAATAGATCTGATTTTTGATACTTTGAACATTCTCTTCTGAGCTATCATAAACATTTTCAATGACATCGGTATCACGATACCTATATCCTAATTCAAAAGAAAATCCACTCTCAATTTCCATATTTATACCAATATTTGGACCATAATTAAAATTTTGTTGATGGAAATTATCACTTAATTTTAATCCCAATCCATTATGATTACTCATGATTGTACTGTTTTGAGAATGCATAGTTGTATCTAAATAACCCAATCCAAAACCAATCAATAAAAATATATTCATATCATCATCTTTATAAATACGAGGGAAATACTCTACATTGGCACTCAACGAATGAGAGTCTAAAGAATATGGATCATATACCTCTTTCTCATAATAGTAACTCATATAAGAGCGTAATGTAAAATAGCGATAGCCTACTTTTAAAGTAGGTACCAAATTTTTCTCGCTAAGATCATAATGATACACTGTAGTATTACTCGCTGCTACCAAGTATTTTGAACTGTTGCTCATCACTTGAAGATCAAGACCAACAAAAACACCACTATCTTTAACTTCTACATTCCCAAATGCCAGCGCGCTAAGCAAAGAGAGAGCTAAACCTACTTTTTTCATATGTTTCCTTTACTGCTCAGAGAGTGAGTTTTTAGAGATATCTTTTAATGGTTTCAAAATATACTCTAATATAGTTTTCTTTCCCGTTAAAATGTTCACATTTGCAATCATTCCCGGTAATATCGGTTCATCATCAGAAAAAGAACTTTTATTTGTCATGATACGGGCAAGATAAAAACTGTTTCCGCTGTTGTCTGTAAAACTATCTGGTGATATACCTAAGAGTTTTCCCTCTAAAAGACCATAACGAGAATAATCAAATGCCGTAATCTCTATCGTTGCACTCTGCCCCTCATAAACCTTTGCTCGATCATTGGTCTTAATATGTGCCTCAATCATTAAAACATCATCAATAGGGGTTATTTCAGCCACCTTGTCACCGGGTTTAATAATCCCGCCAACTGTATGAAACTCCAACTTATTAATCAAGCCATTAACAGGACTAATTATAAATTTTCTCACAGAACGATCATCACTGGCTTTCTCTTTTTCTAAAAGTTTATTAATAGCAATACGTACCTTTGAAATCTCTTGAAACTGTTCAACATGTTTACTCTTTCTATAGGTAAGCATCTTACTGCGCGCTACAGCGATATCTTCTTCGATAATGGGAATAGAGTTTTCAATACTCTGTTTTTGTGTGTAGAGGTTCTGTTTTTTAGCCAGTTCTGTAAGGTACTCCTTACGTGAAGCAGCCCCCTTACGCACCAAATTTTCAGCGATGGTAACATTTTCATTGGCAATGGCCAATTCAAGCGAGAGATTTTGAAACTTATTGCTTCGCTCTGTTAACTCATGCTCTTTTTTATTCAACTCATCTTGAAGGAGTGCAAGTTGTGCATTAAAACTCTCAACATCGATTTTAAAAAGACGTTTTTCATTTTCAAGGATATGAGGAATCGCCTTATTTAACTCATCAGAAAATTGTATCTTCTGCTTCTCTTTACTCTCTGCTTCCAAACGTATCTCTTGGGCTATAAGGGCATAAAGCTCGATCTTTTTTTCACGTAGATCTGCTTGAAAAAATGATTGAGACAGTTTATAGATGACATCGCCTTTTACTACACTTTGACCCTCTTTTACCAAAATCTCATCGATAATTCCACCCTCAAGATGTTGAATTACCTTGGTCTGAGAAGAGGGAATCACTCTGCCCTCACCACGAACCACTTCATCAATCTCACTCAAACTTGCCCACGCTATAAACACCACCATAAAAAGCATGATAGGGACAGAGACAAGTCGGTAGTTCCACGAGGTATCATAAGGAATATTTGAGTTCATTATTTACCTCCTTGAAGCATGGCTAATATTTTATTTTTTTCGCCATCGGCCACGATCTTACCATTTTCTATCACTATTACACGATCAACCAACTCTAAAGCTGCAAATCGGTGTGTAATAACAATCAATGTTTTATCTTCAACCACCCCTTTAAGACGTGCGATGACATTTTGTTCCAAGCCAACATCTAAACCTGTTGTTGGCTCATCCAAAATTAAAATCTTCGGTTCATGTACCAGTGAGCGCGCTAGGGCTACAAGATTTTTTTGACCCATAGAAAGATACTCTCCATTTTCACCGACATCCAGCGAATCACCCTGCGCTGATTTTTTAATCAAAGAGTCTAAACCTGTGAGTTCAAGCAGTTTAACCAACTCCTCTTTACTCACCGAGCGTGAAAGTGAGATATTGTCTTTAATACTTCCTGCAAACAGATAGGGATCTTGTGGCATCACACCGATACTCTCACGAATTTCTACTGGGTGAATGGTAGAGCTTTCATGTCCATCAAGATACAGAGATCCAGAACTTGGTAAGTCCAGCGCGCTGAGTAGTCTAAGAATGGTACTTTTACCCGCACCCGTTTGACCGATGATACCGACACGCTCACCTGCTTTTATTTTCAGATTGATATTATCAAGTGAAGGATAAGTTGCATTTTTATAATAATAGCTCACCCCTGAAAATTCGATATCGCCTTTTAAATCACCAATCCCTATCTCACTTTTTTCAGAACGCTCTTGTGGAAGATGCCAATAATCATTAAGTGAAGTCAAAGCCTCTTTAATCTTTTTAAACTGCAACAAAACACCCGAGAGATTCACAATAGGTACCATCGCACGAGAGGAGAGAATCGTCACGGCAATGAGTCCCCCGATACTTAGATTTTTATTGTGTACTTCATAAACACCCACAAAAACAACCATCAAAGTAATGGCTTGAATAATGATGTATGTGGTGTTGGTTGTGAAGTGATTTAATGTAGCAATGCGCTGAGAAAGATGTTCATAAAAAGCGACCAATCTTCTCCACTTAAAAAGTCTTTGTGATTGTGCATTTATAAGTTTTAAAGATTCCCGTCCATGAATAGTCTCAATAAGATAGCCATTTTTACTCTGTGCTTCTTTAAACTGCTCGTGTGCCAAACTCGCCAGTGGATACTGCATGATGAGATTAAAACTCACCATAATAAGACCCGCTATAAAAGGGATCATTGCAATCGTCGGAGAGATCCAATAAATCACAAAAAGGGCGATAAAAAAGAAAGGCAAATCCAATATCTGAACCAAGGTTTTTGAGGTAAAAAACTCTTTAACCTGTTGAAGTTCTTTAAAAAGGTTCGCCTTCGTTCCAGAGAGAAGATGATCATACTGAGTTCGTACATTCATCATACGATTTAAAAGTTTCTCTTCAAAAAGTGCTGCTATCTTTTTACCACTGTTTTCTAAGATGTAGACCCGTACACTTTTCAGTGCCAGTTCAAAAGCAAAGATAATTAAAACTCCACTGACCAAAACAATTAACGTTTCTGTCGCAAAATTTGGGATAACCCTATCGTAAACATTCATCGTAAAAAGAGGGACGGCGAGTGCAAAGATGTTGATAAAAAGAGAAAGTACACCCACTTCAACATAGGCGCGCCATGTTGCTTTAATGGGTTCAAAAAACCACGAAAGTGTTTTCGAGCGCGCTGAGAGAACACGATCACGCTCATTTCTAAAAAAGAAGATAACCTCAGAGTACTTTTTCAGCGCACTTTTTTTGATCTCGACATTGGGGTTCTCTTCATCAACATAAAGTACTGCGCCTTGAGTGCTGATTGATTTTAAAACAGCCACTTCACCATTTTTATCCAACAAAATAAGTGGTAAAAGAAATGACTCTAAGTTAGAGATATCAAGTTGTTCCTTAGACGCAAAAAGGTTAGTCTCTTGTGCCACAGTAAAAACATCATCAATCCCAAACTCTTCTTCACTCACCCCACTAAGCGCACTAATAATTTCACGTTTAACATTTCCAAAATAGAAGTGTAGGATGTAGTGGAGGGAGTTAACAAGTGCTAAATTGTTAGGTGAGTTGTTTGGCATCTAATCAGTGTCCTTAAAGACTTTTATTTCTTTATTATATCGACACTAGGATAAAGCCTCTTTAAGTCTTTGGTGATTATGTCACTACAAAATCAAGCGAAACAGAATTCACACAGTGACGTGTACTTTTTGGTGTCATCATCTCACCTCTAAACACATGACCTAAATGTCCGCCACAGTTTTTACAAACAATCTCAAAACGATGACCATCTCTGTCTGTGAGTTCTTTTACATTATCTTCAATCACGTCATCAAAACTTGGCCAACCCGTACCACTGTCAAATTTTGCACTCGATTTAAAAAGCGGAGTATTACACTGTCTACATGTATAAACACCTTCCTCGCTGTGCTTGTTAAATTTTCCTGTAAAAGGCATCTCAGTCCCTTTTTGCAGTATTACATATTTCTCGTTTTCATCTAATTTATTATATGCCATCTATCATTCCTTTTTTTATAAGATTATAGGGAAGAATTATAAAGATTTTATAAACTTATAGAGATACATTATCTTTGTCAGACAGCTATTTTAATTAATGACTTCAGCACTCTCTCATAAACATCACTCCATTCTCCATCACTATACTGCCTAAAAACCTTAGCACTTGGATACCATAGCGAGTCGTTAGAATCAACACCCCAGCGCCAGTCAGGGACTTTTTGAAGTAGTACCCAAACTTTTGCGCCCATACCACCAGCTAAGTGCGCAACAGAGGTGTCGGCGCTGATGACGAGGTCTAACTCTTGGATGATTTTGGCGGTGTCGGCGAAGTCATTTATGAGGCTTGAGCAGTCGGTGATTTTATTTGAAACATCCAGCGCGCTGATCTCTTTGGTGTCTTCACCTACTTGAAGGGAGTAAAACTCGATATTTTCAAGTTCAAGTAGGGGTAAAAAACCTTTAAGCGCGAGTACTTTTTTAGCGTACGAATCACCTGTATTACTCGCACCCCAGACCAAACCTACTCTATATTTACTCTTTTTAGTGCGCTTGGGTAAAAGTATCTTTTGACTCGGTGCTTTTAAATAGGGGTAGAGTTTACGCACACGTTCCAGCGCGCTGTCACAGACAAGTGGTAGACTCATCATCGCTACTTGATAATCAAATGCACCGTTTTCATCTCCACGCGTTATCACCTTATCGATGCCATCAACACTTTCAAAAAGACGCTCCAGTCCAGTGCGGACATTTACGACTACCTCAGCACCCCGAAGAGAAAGTACTTTGGCATAGCGAATCACCATCAAAGAGTCGCCAAAACCTTGCTCTGAATGGATCAAAATAGTTTTGCCTTTGAGTTCTTGATCTACATATCTTGGTGCGCTAAAAATCTCTTGATACGTAGAGATGTGCCCCTGCATCTCCTCTTTTCTAAAACGCCACTCGTACTCTTTCCATCCTGCTTCAAACTCATCTGTTTGAAGGAGAACTGTAGAGAGGTCAAAATGTGCATTGACATGGTTAGGTTCTAATTCTATTGCTTTTTTATACATCACTTTTGCACGGTTGTAACGGCCTAAGTTTTTGTAGGCTGAACCACAGTTTGCGTAATGGTTGGCAGAATTAGGGTCAAGGTTAATCGCTTTAAGATGGAAGTAGACTGCTTGTTCATATTCATAGCTTTTGTTCAGTGCATTTCCAATGTTGGTATAGGCACCTGCATAAGAGGGTTTTAGCTCTATCGCCTTTTGATACAGCGCAATAGCGCGCTTGTAGTTTTTAAACTTAGAGTGAATCGCCCCCAAGTTTGAGTAAGCCTCTGCGTAGTCTGGCTTACGTTTGATCGCCTCTTCAAAAAAAGTAGCCGAGTCTTTGTAGCGCGCCAGCTTATAAAAAACGACGGCGCAAGAGTTGTAACTCATAAAGTTATCAGGCTCTTCTTTTATTGATTCAAGATAAAGTTCTACGGCCTTATTTAGATTGCCTGTTTTTTCTGCGTTTTGTGCTTGTTTTAGTAATTCATTCATCTATACTTGTACCTCAATATGCATGCTGTTATTAAAGTCATAAGTGTAAGTACCCGCTGCGAGTCCAGATAAGTTTTCTATTCCACCACCTGTAGTTGTTCCTGTCAATTCAATATCTTGTCCTGCAGTAATATCTAAGATGAGTTTATCTGTCGCATCACTTGTATCTAACCAAGCAGCAATATCTGTTTCATCTATCACCAAGTTATTTGCAGTAACTCCATTATCAATAGTCGCACCGCTTAGGTTGATAGTTTTAACATTATCAATCATGACAGCAGAAATATTTTGATCACCCCCACTTAGATCAACAGTGCTTTCAATAACTATACTATCATTGGCACTGTCATCTAGTCCGTCAAAACTAAAGGCATTAGCAATATTAGTAAAATCAATTGTCACGTTATCAACAACACTTGAACCTGTTATATTATTATTGGCACCTGAAGTTATATTGATAGTAGACGCATCGCTAATTGTTGTAACACCTGATAAATCTAATGTTTCAGACCCTGCACTCATATTAATTGAGAGTGCATATGAATTCATATCTAAGGTCGTTGTATCATCTAATGTATTTGCACCAAAGATAATATCTATTCCAGTAAGATTAACTGTTTCAAAGTTTTGTACAGTTGCGCCACTAAGATTAGTATCTGCACTCACGTTGAGCGTATCACTTTCACTACCACCATCAAGTGTTGTTGTGTAGACTTCAGCGGCATTGGTTGTTAAAATATCGTCGCCAGCACCTAAGTCAACCACATCATTACCACCACTGAGCGCTAAGGTATCATTAAAGATCGAGCCAATGATATTGTCTGCGCCAGCGGTATCGTTGATCGTAATTGTTCCCGTAAATGAACTGTTTGTGATACTGCTTAGATCAACTGCTGTATCGCCATTGAGCACAATATCTCCATTACCACTGAGTGCGCCGGTACCGATGCTTGAGAGCTGATTGTCACTAAGTGTCAGTATCTGACCGGCATTGATGGTTAAGATATTCACGGTGCTGATATCATCTGCTGCCGCAAGAGTCAGTGTTGATGCCACAACCATCGTCAATACTGTCGTGCCTGTAATACCTACGTAATTGTTTGCATCACTCACACCAGCGTTAAACGTCGTCGTACCTCCATTAATCACTATCGTTTTATCATCTAAGTCACTGCCATCAAGTGTCAATGTTTTTCCTGCGCTGACCGTAATAGCTGAAACATTGCTATCAAAAACAGAACCCAAATCCATCGTTTCGTTCACATTAATCGTCTCGATAAGTGTGATAGAGCTAAATGTCTCATCTATCGTAATGCTCTCACTTCCACCTAAGCCAATGATATTCACCGTTGCTGATTGTGTCATAGAAGTAAAGTCTACACTTGAGCCACTTTTGATCGTTAAATTGGTCGTTCCAACTGAACTGCTAAGGTTTAAGTTCGTGGCCGTTGTAGTTGAAACATCACCAATATTAACTTGATTGCCACTGACCACATTTAACGCACCTGTAATATCATCACCATCTAAGGTTGTAGTTCCTGCTGCGTTGGTGATTTTACTAACATCTGTAATTTTTGCACTAAGATTAAGACCGATATTATCCGTGATATTTTCAACTGTGCTGATACTTCCATAAGATGCTGCGCCATTTAAGATAAGGGTGTCTGCACTACCTGCTCCACCCGTTACACTGCTTACTGTTTCATTAATTGTCCAACTATTGCCTGATACACCACTGCTTGAACCCACTAAGTTTACGGTTCCCGTAGCCCCGATAGTTTGTGCATCGATAGCCGCATTTGTTGCAGCATTAATATTAATAGTTCCTGCATTGGCCGTGATATTTAAGCTGCTTAATGTTCCAGTTGCACTGTTGATATCTACGCTCGCAGCTGCCTCACTTACATTTAATGAGACCGCATGATCCAAATCACTAGAGGCAAAATCAAGCACTCCACTACTTACAACCAAAGCGTCTACATCATCTAAAATTCCACTAAGATCACTATTGACTGTTGTGGTTACATTTTCTATATTACTCAGCGCGCTAACACTACCACCAGTGTTGATAGAGAGTGAATCTGTATTTGCCACATTTCCACTGAGCGAAGTCACTGAACCCGTAAGCTCTATAGAGATCGCATTACTTGCACTGCTGCCATCAACATTGGTATGTACGTTTTCTAAGGTTATTCCACCCGTGATGCTGCCAACTGTAATCACTGTGTCCACATTGACAAGATCTACCGTTGTTGCACCACTGTCGATCAACACTGTTCCGGCACCTGTTATAGTCTCAGAACTTGCGTCACTTGTTGAAAGTGTCACTGTCTCTCCAGCGTTAACTGCTACTGAGCTGATACCACTAAGCTTACCTGTTAAATCACTGTCTGTATCAACCTCAATCAGTTCAAATCCACTCAGAGTCACACCAGTATAATCCAAACTTCCTGCACCCGTTAAAATCAACTTATCCGCACCAGAACCTAAGGCATCGATACTGTTAAATACACTATTAACTGTGATGATATTATTATTGGCATTACCTATAAGATTTACATTTCCTACTGGATTCAATGCGCTAAAATTGACATTTGTTTCATTTACTTCTAAAGTAAGGTTCGTAACCGAGCCTCCTGCGCTGCCCGTTAGTACTAAGTTTGTAAACCCAGACGTAGAAAGCACATCATTAATATCAAGCGTTCCATTATTAACTATTTTTAATGGATTACCCAGCGTGCTGGCACCAATATCTAAGGTATTGGTAGCATTAATCGTGATATCTGTTACATCACTAAGTTGTGCATCACTGAGTATTATATCTGTATCTATCACAAGGTTTTCAACCGCACTAATAGTTGTGTAACTTCCACCAGTGTTAATAGTAAGTGTGTCGCTTCCTGTTTTACCATCAATACTGCTGATCGCTTGATCTATCGTAAAGCTGTCATTGTCTCCAGCTGTTCCATTAAGGGTGATGTCTGTTAATGGTGCAAAGGTTATCGCACTCACATCAATATCACTTGCATTTCCTGAGACACCAGTAATAACCACACTGCCTGATCCAGCAAAGGTGATATTACTAAGGTTATCTCCATCAAAGTTATTTATTAAAATGTCTGCCGTACTGTTTGTATCAACACTCATAGTTCCTGAAGCTGCCAATTTTTCAGCGTCAAATGTGGTACTTACCCCATCACTTAACTCAACAAGGTCGATATTGCTGATATCTACGCCACTAAAATCTAGTGCGCCACTGACAAAGAGTGTATCTGTTCCACTGGTTCCATTGATCGTTGTAAGTGCAGTAGTATCACTGATACGAATCGAATCATCTCCATCCCCTGTTACGATAGAGACTGTTGCACTTGTTCCACTAACATCTACATCTTCATTTGCACCCAGCGCGCTGGCATCTAAACTTGTTTGTAAATTTGTAATCGTTGTTGTATTTGTCCCAGCTGCGGTAGAAAGTACCAGCGCGCTGTCAATACTTCCAGCGTCTATAGCGTGTACACCGGCACTGTCAATAGTAATCGTGGTATTTCTTACATCACTGTTGGCCACAAAAGTGTTGGCAATGTTTTCACCATTTTCCAATGTCGCAGTGACATCTGTAATATTTGTTGTTGAACCCGTAAGTGTTAAACTGTCTGCGCCTAAATCTACACCTGAAGCGATGTTAATTGTTGTGCTCTGGTCTGCACTGCTTGCATCGACATTATCTTTAACATTGTTCAGTGTTAGCGCGCCAGTAATCCCCACACCTACTTCGATATCCGTAGCCACAAGCCCCATATCTACTGCGCCACTACCATCATCAATTTTCAGTGTTCCTGCACCCGTGACAGCCCCAAGATCTGCAATATCTGCTGCAGCAAAAGTCGTTGTTGTTGTATTGGCGATACTTAATGTTGTTCCTGCAGTAATCGTTACATCAGAGAGATCTGTACTGATATTTGCAGTAATGCTTTCAACATTAGTTATGGCGGTAGAGACTGAGCCTCCGGTGTTGATCGCCAATGTATCTGTTCCTGAACCACTCACGATGTTGTCACTTGCACCACTAAGAACAATACTAAAGTCACCCGATCCACTTGCACTCAAATCACCTGCACCGATATTTAAAGTAGCATTGTCATCACCTGAGATACTTAGTGTTTTATCTGTTGCCATGGCTGTTGCGGTGATGGTATTTGAACCAGCCCCTGTTACTACTGTCACATTGGCATCCGTTGTTGTAAGAACCAAGTTTTCATCACTATCAAAATCACTCGCATCCACATTTGTAGAGACATTACTTAGTGTTGTCGTTCCACTAGGTGTAGCTGTATTTCCAATAAGAAAAACACTGCTCACACTCAGCGCACTGATATCGATGCTTTGAATGCCACCGTCTACAACCACTTGAACACTACCCGTTCCATTGATACTAAGTCCTGCATCTGCTTGTGTTTGAGAGATGACAACACTGTTGGCACCATTAACAGTAATGGCTGAGATATTTGTAATTTCAGCACTACTGATGTCCACATCAGCGGCATTTATATTCATCACATTGGCTGCACCTGCGCCACCATCAATGGTTCCACTAAATGAGTTGGTCAGATTAAAAGTATCATTGTCCGCATTACCATTAAGTGTACCTGTAAAGTTTGCACTGATATTAAATACATCTGCGGCACTTGAACCGACAATACTCTCTATTTCGCTCAGTGTATCCGTTTTTAAACCTTCTGTTGCGGTTGCACTCTGTACTCCATTGACTGTAAAAGTAATGGCAGAAGCATTAGTAGAGTAATTGGCTACATCGCCTAGAGTATCATCTCCCCCACTAATCGTAGAACCAGTTACATCATTTAAGACAAAGGTGTCATTACCGGTATCTGCATTCAGTACATTTGCGGATGCATTGTTTGTGATGGTGTCATCATTGGCACCCGCATTTACTGTCATCACACCAGTATACGTACCACCTGCAGTAGTTAGATTAATAGCATCTACTGCGGTTGTTCCACTAATAATAATTGGAGCACTCTCATTAATAGTAACATTACTTAAATCTAATGCATTGTCATCGGTTACTAATGTGAGTGAGCCTGTATTGTCTCCACTGTTAATGATCAATGTTTTACCATTAACTTCGCTGGCATTTAAAACAAAGTCAACACCATTGTTTAGAGTTAATACATCAATATTACTGCCCAATGTACCAGCGAATGTTCCATCATTGGTAATTGCAAGCGTTGTGGTTCCGCCTACATCTACTGCACTAAAGTCATGACTCGACGACGCCACTGAATTGATTGTCACATTTGCACTGTTTGCCCCATCAGTAATGTTTAATGAGCCCAACTGTGTATCGGTTCCACTCAGTGTATAATTTCCACCTATTAGAACATCGAAGCTACCTAGGTTCGCCGTTGTTAAGGTAAGGTTTCCTGTTACATTGGCTGTTTTAGTTCCATCTACAGTGACACCATTTAAAAGACTATCTGCACTAAGCGCTGTAATAATTACAGAAGCACTCCCCGCACCATCAGTGATACTCACCCCATTGCTATCCGTTCCAGTAAGGGTTAATGTTTTACCATCTGCGATGACAATACTTTCTACCTGTGTATCAAATACATCGGCTAAATTAATATTATCATTTACATTAAGTATTTCGATATTACTAATACTTCCTGCACCTAAGGTACTGGTCGTATTTAATGTTAAGACATCTGCGTCACCACCAACGGTTCCACCATTAACACTGCTGACTACTTGATCTATAACAAAGGTCTCATTCCCTGCTGATGTTCCAATCAGGTTAATCGTTCCAGTGTTGTTTGTCAATCCTGAAATATTAACCGTACCACCACTTGCGGCGGTAAAGTTAATCGTTCCTTGAGTCAGTGTGATTCCATCAAAGTCTGTGGTTGATGCACCGGTATTGATGGCACTTACATTCATCGCACCCGTATCACTACCTGCCGCTGAACCATTAATATTGATTGTTTCATCTGTTAAATCTGCACCACTGAGTGTTGCACTCTCACCAGCATCAATATTAATAGTATCTACACTAGATACATTTGAACTCAGATCAATATTTGCACCCGCACCATTTAGGATATTGATGGTTTCGATATTTTGAATGGTTGCCGAAGTAATATCTGCACCTGAACTTAAGTTAAGTACGTCCGCTGTTGTATCTGCTCCACCATCAAGTGTACTGTTAATTGTGGCACTAACGTTGAAGATATCATCCCCTGCACCACCATTTAACTCTCCACTAAAGTTCACATCTAATGTGAAAGTATCTCCTGCTGTAGAGGCAATGATTTTTTCTATCTCACTCAAGGTATCAATGTCACTACCATCAGAAACTGTTCCCGTACTCGCCGTAAATGTCAAGGCAGTCGAACCTGATGAATAATCAGCTGTATCGCTATCATCTCCCCCAACAATAGTTGAATCACTTGTTGCAACGAGATTAAATGTATCATCTCCCGCTTCACCATTAAGAATATTGGCTAAGCCATTATTGGTGATAATATCATCATTGGCACCTGCATTCACTGTCATAACGCCATTGTAAGTACTGGTTCCTTCAATTGCAAGATCCAAATTGTCCACTGCAGTTGTCCCAGTAATCACCATCGCAGTGTTACCTGTCACTGTGATATTGCTAAGATCCAGCGCACTGGTTGCACCTGTTAAAGTCAGTGTTCCACCCGTTCCTGTGTTAAGTGTCAATGTCTGTCCATTAAGTTCTAGCGCGCTGATACTTAATGTTTTAGTATTGGTAAGTTCTATCACATCGATATTACTACCAATGCTTCCACTAAAGGTAGAGTCATCTAAGAAATTAAGTGTTACTACAGAAGTAGTAGCGCCATTAAGGTTGATATTGTCAAAGACTGCACTCGAATTTGCAGAGATGTTCACATCCAGCGCGCTTGATGCACCACTGTCAGTGATACTTAAACCATCAACCTGAACATCTGTTGCGGTCAATGAATTTGTATCTGTGATATCAATATCAAAACCATTAAGATCTGCCGAGCCTGCTAACGTAAGGTTAGAATCCACTGTCGCTGTGGTTGTTCCAGCTAAAACTACACCACTTAAATCAGTCGTTGCGCTCAAAGAGGTGATAATGATATTGGCACTGTCTGCACCACTATCAGTAATGCTTACACCATTAGAGTTACTTGCGGTCAATGTTAAAGTTTTACCATCTGCGATGACAATGGCCGTCGTTTCTGCGTCAAATTTATCGCTTAAATCTACACTCTCATTAACATTAATCGTCTCTATTTTTGTAATAGCTCCACTTGGAACTGAAGCAGTGTTGAGGTTTAATACATCACTCTGTCCTGTTCCCCCATCAATAGTATTGACGGTTTGTGTCACAATAAATGTCTCACTACCTGCATCTGTTCCTGCTAGGTTGATTGTTCCACTGTTGCTTATTCCCGTAATATTGACCGTTCCATTTTGCGCAGCGTTGAGGTTTAGTACCCCATCACCAAGTGTAATGGCATCAAAAATAGCGGCGCTAGAGTTGATACTTTGAACATTAATGGTTCCATCACCAACGCTATTGAGAGAAAGTGTTTTATCCGCTAAATCTACTGAATTAAGTAAAACATCATTTCCACTGCTTACATTGATTGTTGTAATACCTACGATAATCTCGTCTGTAAAATCTGCGCCCGTTCCATTAATGTTAATCACTTCTATACTTGTTAATGTTCCGGTATAAATCACATCATTGGCACCAACAACTAAGGTATCTGTACCACTGTCTCCATCAATATCTCCGATAAAAGTACTGGTCGCCGTATCAAGGTTGATAACATCATTTCCCTCACCTGCGCTACTGACATTATGGTTAACTCCAATAGTAATATCATCTGCATTTCCACCACCGATAACTGTGACTGCAACGCTGCTCTCTGCTGAAGTATCTGTTACGAGTTGATTGGTTCCCGATGAGAGCATGCCTGAAGCATCAATGTTTGTCACATTGTTATTATCAATTAAGGTAAGCTCCGTGATATTAAAATCACCTGTTTCAATGGTCTCAAAGTTGGTCACGTTTGTAAGGTCACCACTACTAACTGCACCACCACCTGTAAAACGTAGTACATCAGCGTCTGAACCACCATCAAATGTGTCTGCACTGGTTAAAGTATTGACAGCAACTTCAAGTAAGTCACTGTTTGCCCCAGCATCAACAACGTCACTACCGATACCAACAACAATAGTATCATCGCCATCACCAGAAGTGATCGTATCATTCCCCGCATTTGACGTAATAGTATCTGCGCCTGTGCCAGAGATAACAACATCTTTTCCTGATCCACCAGTAATGGTATCTGCGCCAGCTAGAGTTGTAATGGTATTTATTCCATCGATCACTGTAACTACGTCATTAATAGCCGTTGAAGTCACTGTATCTCCACCACCACCTGCACTCACAGAGATACTTACCTCATCTACTTTGGTTCCCATATCTACGGCACTTAAATCAACATCACTGCTGTTTGCAGCGTTAATGGTTACTGTTTTTGAACCGGTATCATTTGAGCCATCAAACTCTGTGATATTCGCTAAATGTGTATCATTTAAGATGATCTCTTGATCACTGGTCGCTGTTGTAAATTTCACTACTTCCACTGCTGAAAGTGTTGTATTACTTAAACTTACACTGCTCGCTTCTGAAAAAGATAAGGTATCTGTATCTGCTCCACCAGTGATGTTATCAAAGACGCCCACACTCTCAACTTGAGTTTTACTCAGTTCTACGTTGTATCCAAGGTTATCTACATTTGATGTTGTTCCATACTGTAGGGTTTCAATACTCGTAAATGTTTTAGAACTTAAGTCTAAAGAAGCAACACTACTAATGTCTGCTAAGTTCAACGTATCTGAACCTGCACTACCTGTGATACTATTGATTCCCAAAATATTTAACTGTGTCGCATTAAGGGTTACATCAGAAGCAGCATTGAGTTTAATAATTTCAAAATTTGCCAGTGTATTGCTTGCGCCTAAATCATAACTTCCGCCAACACTGTACTCAATAGTATCCGTTCCCTCTCCAAGACTCTCAGAGAGAACATCTCCATCATAATCTGCTTGAGAAGTGTAAAGGTACAAATCATCATTGGCTCCACCAGCAAGATTATCATTTCCAAGACCACCACTTAATGTATCATTGCCTGCGTCACCTGTAATCGTATCTCCAAGTGTGCTACCTGTAATAACATCATTGCCTGCACCACCAACAAGAGAGATTACACCTGAACCAAATCCACTTACATCGACACCTGAAATATTCAGTGCTCCACCGCCACCTTTGGCATTAAAAGTCGCCGTTCCGGTATTGTTAGTCAATGTAATATTAGAAAAGTCATTTCCAGAAGCGTTATTGATAATCACTTCAGATACACTATTACCCAGATCAATGCTTGTCGTTTTAGAATCAATATCTATACCATTAATCGTTGCTATTTTGTCCGATGCGACGTTAATTTGACTCACTTCAGCCGCCAAAGCGCCACTTAGATCATTGCTCTCATTTACATTATAAATTTCAACTTCTGTAAAATTGATCGCAGAAAAGCTCATCGTCTCTTCAATATTGACAATATCAGACCCAAGGTTACCATCGATAAGATTGGTTGTTGCATTGTCAAGATTTGAGTTGATGGTAAAAGTATCTGCATTTCCACCACCAATCAGACTCACACTTGATTGAGAAGAGAGTTTGGTGTTTAAAATATCAATACTTGTAATATCAATTTCACCACCATCCGTTGAGAGTGTTAATCTGCCATCATTTTTGAAGCCCAGCGCGCTAAGGTCGCCACTGTCTATGCCTGAGATATTAACATTACCAGCACCTTCAAAATCAAAATCATTGGCTTTGATAATGTCACCCGTTGAGCTCAGAGTTTTACCACTGGCGATATTAATAATATCAAGGTCTACATCCAGCGCGCCAGAGAGCGTAGTATTCTCCGTCGCGATAATACTATCTACATCGCTAAATGTTGTTCCATAGTTTATAGCACTACTAAGGTTAACGATATCTGTTCCACCTGCGTCACCACCATCGACACTGGTTGCACTCGCTTGAAGATTGATAACATCATCATCCGCACCAGCATCAATAACATCTGCACCCGTTCCTGCATTAATAGTGTCATCACCAGCATTGGCATTAATAATATTATTTTCATCTACTACGGTGATGATATCTTTGGTTGAACTTCCCTCAACTGTAACTGGAGCGGTTCCATCTGCGACATTGATTGTCACTTGGTCAATATCTGTAAATGTTTTCCCTGTATCAAGGTCAATATTAGCATTGGCTGCGCCATTAATTGTAATATTTTGCGCATTACCATCAACATTACCTGTAAACATATCTACACTCAGATGAGCATCTGTGAGTATAATAGACTGCGTACCTGCACCAAATTTAATCTCTTCAATATCACTAATAGTAGTACCTGTAAAGTTATAGGCATCACCTACGTTAATAGTATCCGTACCCGATCCCCCATCAATAGAGTCAAGTCCACTCAATTGCGCAGCACTTAAACTTAGAGAATTCGTTCCTGTAGTATTTAGATTGATCTGATTGATCTCAGTTAATGTCTTTGTACTGACATCATAACTCCCTGCTGTAGTAGACGCTAAGATGTCTGTATTTCCTGCAGTTCCTTCGATATTTGTTAGGTTGCCAAGTTGTGTACTGGTAAGATTCATTGTACCGCCATCATCAAGTTTGATGGTTTCAAAATTGGCTAAGGTATTGGCTGCACCAACTGTATACGAAACGTCTGTACCTGTAAACTCAATAGTATCACTACCTTGTCCAGCACTTTCACTTAATACATCACCCGTTAAATCAGTCTGAGTTGCATAAAAATAAGTATCATCACCTTGTCCACCACTGAGGGTATCTGCGTCAGCTCCACCACTCATGATATCATTACCAAGGCCGCCAATAATTGTATCTGATCCAGCTCCACCTAAGATAGTATCAACACCAGAACCACCGGTTATCACATCATTACCTGCGTTACCAACCAAAGAATTTACTCCATTAATAGCAGTAATATTATCATTTCCAGTTGTTCCAAGAAGGGTATATCCTACACCACCATTGGTTGCCGCTGCATAAACATTGATTTGCTCTACATTTCCATCAGCGGTTACATTCGCCAAGTCTACTGTTTTTATGCCCGTTCCAGCACCATCAGAGGCGATAACGGCTTTAACAGAGACATCTACGATATCATTACTGCCTGTAGCACTTCCTTTAAAGTTCAGCGAGGTTGCTTGAACCTCATCAACGGTGATGGTTTGATTTGCACCAGCAGCTCTATCAAAAAAGATCATCTCATCAATGCTTGTTAATGTTGAGTTTGAGAAGTCATAATCAGACCCATTACCTGCAACAATAGTATCGGTTCCATCCCCACCAGCGATGGTTTCAAAAACCTCAGGTATCGTAATAATATTTGCGCCACCATCACCAAAATCCAGTGCTTCAATTGACGTGAAAGTAATGTCTTTCAAATCAAAAGTTCCCGCAGCAGATATATCCAAGGTATTGTTTCCACTACCGCCGACAATACTGTCAAAACCAACAGTTTGAGTACCCGTAAACGTCATACTTGTTGGGTTAGAATCTTCGTAGTTTACAACTTCAATACCTGCGATATTTACACTTGAAAAATCAAGTGCATCATTGGTATTTGAAACAATTGTATCTGTATCTGTCCCACCATCAAGAGACTCACCTGCATCTAAGTCTGTTCCAGCATTAATAATAAACTGATCATCTCCAGCATTACCCATTAAAGTATCTGCCCCATCATTACCAGTGATTATATTTTTACCAATACCTCCATTGACGATATCAATGACATCTGAGCCTTCTATATTGTTGGTTAAGTTTGTAGCAGAGTTATCATCATTAACGGTAATCGTTTCTACATTAACAAATGTTTTTCCTGTTTTTAAATTTAAGTTTGAATCTGTTGACATATTAATAATCATATCATCTGTAGCTGCCGCACCTGTAAAACTACTCAAAGCATTCGCATGTGTTTCATCCATACTGATAGAAGTCGTAAAGGTCAACTTTTCTATATCAGTCATAGCAGAAAGGTCACTTAAATCAGCGCCCGTAACACTTAGTGCTATGGTGTCACCTCCCGTATGCGCGCCACCATCGAGACTGTCACCACTTAGGTGTGTTGTATCATTGTAAATAAAAGTATCATCACCAACATTACCGATAAGGACCTCTTTTTCATCAGAACCTGTGATACTCACGCCAGCTGCTCCATCAACACTGACAATAATTTTGTCATTCGTTCCATTGAGTCCAGAGATAGTCATACCATCAACACTAAAGTCAACACCATCTGTAATATGGATTTCTAAGGTTTCATCATTATTGTTGGCATTACCCTCATAATTTAGTCCTGCTAAATCTTGATCGATAATGACTTTTCTATTGGCACTGTTCTCACCTTGGTAAAAACGTACCGTTTCTACATCGCCGGTGTTGATAGTAGTTGTTTGAAGATCCGTTGTGATATTGACCGCAGAGTTACCTACTTGAATAACATCCGTACCCGCACCACCATCAAAGGTATCACTGTTTTCATCACCTGTGCTTTGATAAACCAGAGTATCATCTCCAGTTCCACCAAGGATAGACTCCTCAATATTAGACATCGTCACCGTACGCGAGCCATTATTCAAAGCTATATTGATCTGATCACCTACGTCACTCATCCCTGATATTCCGATTTTTGAAATATCCAAATCATTTTCAAGAGAGGTGACAGAAAAAATTTGTCCACCCGCATTGGTACCTATAATATTTGTATCAGCAGGATCATTGGTTACTAAGTTTTGAACAAGTGCATCATCCACACTTAAAGTAATATTTCCAGCAGTAAACTCAAATGCTTCTACATCAAATACTTCACTTGAGGTAAATGTCAAATCTACTGAAGAGGCAATAACATCACTATCATCGCCTCCTTGAATAATATCTCCATCCGTAAAATGAGACGCCGTTGTATAGACAAATCTATCATCACCACTCGCACCTACTAATGAATCTGCTCCTGCACTGGCATTAATTGTATCTGCTCCTGCTCCACCAAAAATAGAGTTCACTGCAGCGTCTCCACTAATCGTATCCACATTCGCTGAACCGATTACATTTTCAAAGTCATAAATCTCATCTATAGAACCATAGGCATTCGTAGCGCGCTCACTCACTAAATCAACTGTCACACCCGTACCCGTGTCTGTTGAACCATAATCAATAGTATCTTGTATACTATTATCCGTTCTGTCTTCTAGTCCAGCAAACTGAATATCAGCACCATCACTGCCAATAACTGTATCCGCACCATCTCCAGCAATGATTGTATTTACAACATTTGAACCAGTTAATGTATCATCATTTTTACCTGAAATTATGTGTTCAATACTGCTTAATGCATTGGCTGCACCACCAATACCGATTGCTGTTCCATCAAGTTCTGCTGTAATTTCATCAGTGTTGCTGATACCACTATAATCTATCCAGTCATTGTCACCTGCTTGACCAAAGTACTGGTCTGCACCAGCAGAAGCGATAAAAGTATCATCTTGCGCTCCACCATAGAGGAAGTTCGTTGAACTTGAACCCTCCATAGTATCGGCTAAGTCAGTTCCAATAACATTGTTGATACTAGAGATGGTATCTTCGAACACTAAGGCTGCACCATTATATATCTGAGAATTATCACTTACAGTACTCAGGTCAAGTTCTAAGTGTCCCGTTGTAATTCCTGAATAATCAACAATAGAATTGTCTCCAAAACTATAAAGATAATCATCTCCAGCACTTCCAAAAAATGTATCATCACCCAAACTTCCAGAAAAACTGTCTGCTAAATCACTGCCGTAGAAAATATCTTTTTGATAGGTTCCTTTAACTACTTCGACATTAAAGACAACATCTTTATTTCCAATACCAAAGCCATTTTCAACGTACTGAGCAGCTTTATCAAAACGTACAGTAATTCCTGTGCTTGAGCTGTTATTTAGTTCTGAATATGAGAGTGTATCTTTATCATTTCCACCATCAATATAATCATTACCACCCTGGGCAATTAAAAGATCATCCCCTCCAGCACCCAAGATAGAGTTATCTCCACTGATACCTAAAACAGGATCAGGACTGTTACCAATCAAGGTATCTACTTGGTTTGAGCCTTTAATATGCTCAAAGTTTGTAATAGTCGCTGTACTGAGACCCATATCAGTTTCACCAGCTTCAAGGTCTATTTTTTTACTGCTCGCAGTAATATTACTCGCGTCAATCCAATCACCACCGGAGCCATCATTCCAAGAACCATCTCCATTAAATGATCCAGAAATTAAGTTATCAGTACCTGCATTAATTACATCGGCTCCTGCTGAGATAAACGCCGTATCATCACCCGCATTAAGGTTTAGTACATTAACACTATTATTACCCATAACAGTATCATCATTAGACGTACCATTAATGTTTTCAATGCCTGTGATATACCCTACATTTCCATTCACATCTGCGTAAGTGGTGCCTAAACCAATATTTTTAATCAATCCATAATTACCCACACCCGCCGTTGCGACTATGGTTAAATCAATATCTGCTCCATTAGCACCTACAGGAGTCAGCGCGCTGAGATCTAACAGGTCGGTATTGGCGCCACCACTAAATCTATCAACTCCATTACTGGCATAAAAAGTATCATTATGATCATCTCCGGCAAGGAAGTCATTTCCATCACCACCAGTAATCAAGTCAATTCCATTTAAACCATTAAAAGCGATATCTGCAGCGCCTGAGGCTGAGTTTCCAACAAAAACGTCTGCGCCCCCATCACTACCATAAATATACTCGATACTGTCATAGATAGAAGCCGTTCCAAGGTCTGCGTCCCCGATATCTCCATGTGCATCAATCACATCAGTCGTTAGATTTATTGAAATCGCTGAGTTGTCACCATCATTGTTATAGTAAACATAATCATAACCTGCTCCACCGATATAGGTATCTGCGCCTGTTCCCCCGTAAAAGCGGTCACTCGCATCTCCCCCATCAAGAATATCATCGCCTGCATTACCGTAAATAATATCACGTCCACCTTGACCATAAATGGTATCATCTCCACCACCGCCATTAAGGTACTCATAATTGGCATTGGTATCTGCATTATTGTTATTGTCTCCACCTTCAATAATATTATCATTGGTGTCACCCGTGATAGTATCACCAGCAACGGCATTTGATCCACGTACATTTTCGATATTTTGAAGAGTATCATTGGTTCCTACTCCAAAGTCACCTGTTCCAGAGAGAAGATTAACGGTTGCTTTTGTTCCAGTTTGCGCAGAATAATCTACCCAGTCAATCCCATCTTCACCATCAAGAATATCTGCACCTGCACTGACGACTAAAGTATCAGCTCCAAGACCTGCATTAATGATATTGTTGTTGCTATTTCCCTCTAATGTATCACCCACTCCACCAGCGATAATATCTGTTCCTATGATCGTATCAAAATCAAACAAGAAATCTTTATCTCCACCACTGGTCGCCACACCTGCTTGCGTTGGAGTCAGAGAACCAACAATATTTGAGATACTAAAACCTGTACTACCGGCAGAGGTATCCATAAAAAGGATTCTATGAGACATGTAGGCAGTATCATCATCTAAGGTATTGCTTATGTCGTGTAGCGCGCTGACATCAGTAAGTGCAGCAAGGTCAGAAAAAAGTCCAGCGATAACATCATCACCGGTATCTCCACTCACTGCATCAAAACTCGCACTCACTGTTCCAGCATTGCTAACCACATCAAAACTATAGGTCGTTGCTGTTGTTGTATCAGGACGAGAAATAGTCAGTATAGAAGCACCATTAGTAGTTTCTAAGTCAACGTGAACCACAGAAGTCAGATCACCAATATCCGTTCCATTCACAGAGACTTCATTAAAACCAACCGTATTCACATCTGCATCACTACCACCGATGAGCACATCTGAACCCAGACCCCCATTAATAGTATCACTTCCGGTATACCCAAAGATAGTGTCATTTCCATTCGCACCAATAAGCGTATCTGCACCACCACGACCATCAAAAACATTATCACCAGTATCACCAACAAGCGTATCTGCAAAGTTGGTTGCTAAAATAATTTCCACATTTGAGATAGTATCGGTTCCACTATGGGTTCCAACAACTTGATTACCATCGAGAGAGATTTTTGCTTCCGCTGAGGTATAGTCTGCAACGTCACGATCCCCTGCACTCGTTCCCCCATCAATAATATCATCGCCAATACCACCAACTAAGGTATCATCACCTTGTCCACCACGTAATGTATCATCACCTGCACCACCATTAAGAGTATCATCCCCAGTTTTAGTATCAAGTTCATCATCACCATAAAGGATATCATCACCTGCATTACCTGTTAGTGTATCATTGCCACTCATACCGTAGAACTCATCATCACCCGCACCAGAAATCAAGGTATCCACCTGTTCTGTAGCGATGATTTTTTCGATGCTCTCTACATAATCAATATAGGCACCTTTATCAATGGCTTTTTGTGTAGTATTGCTCTCAAATAGTAGGTCTATTCCCGTTGCTAAAGCGTTGTAGTTGATAGTATCTTTAGTGCTTCCACCAACAATACTGTCTGAGCCATCAGAAGCGATAAAACTATCCAGTCCCTCACCACCGATTAAAGTATTGACCTCAGTCGTAATATCACTACCTTGAATCAGGTCATCATATTTTGAACCGGTTACATTTTCGATATCTATGAGTGAATCTTTAGTCCCATATCCATCATTTTGTGTTCTAAAAGTGCCATCATCTGCATTGGTACGAGAGAGGTTTACATCGACACCGTCGTTGGTTCCATTGTCAACAGTAGAGTAGTCTGCTGTGTCTTCATCAGCGCCACCATCTAAGATGTCTGCGCCCTCATCTCCTCTCAATGTATCCGCACCCGCTTCACCATAAAGAGTGTCTGTAGCCGCACCACCATCAATAATATCCGCACCTGCACCACCATAAAGAAGGTTGACGCCTGTATTTCCAACAATCACATCCGCGTTATCTGAACCTTGAACATCTTCGATATCATTAAGTGTGTCATTTCCATCACCGGTAGCGATACCCGTAACAAGATTTACATTCACCCCATTGGCACTTACATCTGAATAATTAACAATATCATTATCGATAGTCAAATCACCCGCAGCAGATCCCCCATAAAATACATCTGCGTCCGCACCACCAAAAAAGGTATCATCACCTGCATCACCATAAAGGGTGTCTAAGCCTGAGCCACCTTTTAGGGTGTCATCACCATCTTGACCTTTTAAGATATTATTTGCACTGTCTGCGGTGATAGTATCACCCGTTGCGTTGTTGGTTCCGATGATGTTTTCTACTTCACTCAGTTGATCTCGTCCACCTTCTCCATCATTGGTAACATTGTAACCATTGATATCAGGAGTAAGAAGATCCACAACTACATTTGAGCCCAGCGCGCTAGAATAATCTACAGTATCACTTCCACTTCCTCCGATGAGGGTATCATCGCCGGCGTCACCACGTAAGATATCATCATGAGCTTGCCCATCAATCGTGTCATTTCCTGCGCCACCATAAAGTGTATCATTACCATCTTCTCCAAGAAGATCATTAGCCGCGCCATCACCTGTGATAAAGTCAATATTGTCCGTACCACGAATATTCTCAACTCCATAAAGATAGTCAAGATTTCCAAAACCATCATCACCCACACGGGCGATATCATTAAGTTCATCTTGTACTACGCTTAGGTCTACTGTTACACCTACACCACTGTCAACATCAAAATATGAAGCGGTATCATTAAGGCTGGTATCGGTAGAAAGGTTACCACCATAAAGTCTGTCAATGCCATCACCACCACTAAGGGTATCATCGCCATCAGCGCCCAATAAACTGTCATCACCACTCTCACCAAAAAGTGTATCACCAGAGAGTCCACCATCTAAGGTGTCATCATTGGCGCCACCATACAGTGTATCAACAGCGTCAAGACCTTCGATAAAGTTAACATTGGCGTCACCATGAACCAAGTCAGCTTGATTGGTTCCACGTACATTTTCTAAACCACTTAAGGTGTCCGTTCCACCTTCACCATCAACCGCTGTTGCACCCAATAAATCAACATTAACACCCGCTAAAGTAACATCTGAATAATCTAGTGTATCGGTACCTAAACCACCTTCTAAGCTGTCATTTCCTTTTCCACCAAAAAGTGTATCATTACCACTTCCTGCGTCAAGCGTATCATCTCCATCTTTACCATAAACGGTATCCACACCAGCCAGTGAAGAGATAATATTTTTCTCTCCATCCGCGATAATGGTGTCATCTCCAGTAGAACCTATGATATGTTCTATTCCATCAAGATAATCAACACTGCCTGTTCCATCTTCTTGAACAATGGCATTGGCATCATCAACTTGTGAACGATTCAGATCCAGATCAATACCCGTAGTTTGCGCACTATAGTCTACGGTATCATTTAAGCTTGTATCACTTAAATTATCTCCACCATAAATTCTATCAAGTCCCGCACCACCGACTAAGGTGTCATCATTTTCACCCCCATAGAGGATGTCATCATTGGCTTTTCCATCGATGTAGTCATTACCTAACTTACCTTCGAGGACATTCACAAAGCCATCACCGATCAAGGTATCTGAACCACTTGAACCTAGGGCATTTTCGATATTAATTAAGGTGTCATTACCCTCACCTGTAGCGCGCTGGTTTTCTAAGTCAATAGTAACGACAGAACTTGCAGAAGAGAAATCAACCGTATCTGTCCCTGCTCCACCATCAAGAGTATTGTCACCCAAGTCTCCACTAAGTTTGTCTGCGCCACTACCTGTTGTGATGTTTTCAATTTCTGAGAGTGTATCCGTATTCGTTCCATCAGTCACACTGCTAAGTGCTAATGAGGCTGTGAGGTTATCTGCTTCAGAGCTATAATCAGCGGTATCACCATTGACTTCATTATTGGTTCCCCCTATAAGCTCTGCGCCTTGAACATCATCTAAAAATCTATCATCACCTTCATTTCCATAAAGCGTGTCACTGCCACCAAAACCGGTAATGGTATCGTTTCCTTTAAGCCCTGAAATGGTGTTGTCTGAAGTGTCACCTTTTAAAATATCTGCACTATTTGAACCGATGATATTGTTAATATTGACAAGTGTATCATTGCCAATATTACTCAGTGCGCCCGCATCTGTAGCCGTAGCAGCGTCCAAATCAACATTGGCTGCGGTTGTATCAGAAAAACTCACCGTATCAGAACCTGTTCCGGCTTCAACCAGAGCAGTCGCCCCTCCACTTATGAGGTCATCACCTGAACCGCCATAAAAAAGGTCATTGTCAGTTCCACCAAACAAGGTGTCATTACCATCTTTACCACTAAGTGTATCAGCACCACTGCCACCGAAAAGGGTGTTTACTTGTACGTCACCGCTCAGTGTGTCATTCACAGATGAGCCGATGATATTTTCGACATTCACTACCAAATCATTGCCATCACCCACTATCTGAGCGATAGAGTTTGAACTTCCATTTAACGTGAGAGAAACTGCACTATTAAGATCTGAAAAATCAACCGTATCTTTAGTTCCTGCACCACCGTCAATAGTATCACTGCCCGTTCCTCCTGAGAGTAAATCATCGCCGGCTTCACCATAAATCAGATCATCCCCTGCGTTTCCGCTCAGTGTATCTTCTCCATCTGCGCCATAAAGGGTGTCTTTCCCTGCTCCACCTGAGACCACATCTGCCCCATCACTGGCCAGGATAATATTATCACTCCCATCACCCGTAATCGTATCATCATATACAGTAGCAATTAAGCGTTCTACTTGTGAAACTTCATCCGTATACGTACCCGTTGCCGTTGTTTTAGCGATAACACCTGTACTTAAATCTGTTACAATTTTTGCAGTAACAATCGCACTTGAAAAATCAATGGTATCCACATCATCCCCACCGATAATCGTATCTACGCCATCAGAGACGATAAAACTGTCATCGCCTGATTCGCCTTTTAAGATGTTCACTTCAAGAATATTATCAGAACCACGAATAACATCTGTGTTCGCAGAACCTGTTAAATTTTCAATGTTAAAGAGGGTATCTTTGGTGTTATATCCATCTTGAGAGACCTGTTGCGTTGCGAGTGAAAGGTCTGCGATGATTCCTTTAACAGAAGAGACCGTAGAGTAATCCGCTGTATCATTCCCGCTTTGAGTTGCGATAAAATCCCCATAAAGAAGATCATTACCTTGATCTCCACGTAGGGTATCATCACCCGCTTCACCCATGAGTGTATCATCGCCTTCAGCCCCGACGATAAGGTCATCTTCATCTCCACCAAAAAGTGCATTAACGCCATCAGAACCTTTAATCACATCGGCTAAAGCAGTTCCTTGAACATTCTCTACATTGGTAATCGTATCTACCCCATCAGCCGTAGCAGAGTTTGTTTTAAGATTAATATCCAGCGCGCTGATTGAGCTAGAATAGTCAACAATATCTTGAGAACCAACCCCACCATCAACAACATTACGTCCGCTATTGGTGACAAAGGTGTCATTACCTTCATCCCCATAAAGTGAGTCATCGCCCTCTCCACCAATCAAGGTATCATCTTGCGCACCGGCATAAATAACATCATCACCGGCTTTACCATCAATAGTATCTGCGCCATCAGAAGTAGTAATAGTATTGTCTTTTGTTGAGCCATCAATAACATCATCATAATCCGATGCTATGATATGTTCGATACCAGTAATCGTATCAGTGCCTTGATCTGCGCCTATCACCTGCGCTGTAATAAGTTCTAAATCAACTGTGATACCAGTACTGTTTCCACTAATAGCACTTGAATAGTCCAGCGTATCTCCAGCACTTTCTAGTGCGTCACCCCCACTAATAATATCATCTCCCAGTCCACCACTAAGATAATCATCTCCACTACCTGCTTCTAGAGTATCTGCCCCAATGCCACCAACTAAGCTGTCATTACCACCAAGACCTTGTAAATAATTATCTTCTCCATCACCAATAATCGTATCTGCAAAAATATTTGAACCAATGATATTTTCAACACCTTTTATACGGTCATTATGTCCAGCATTAATACTAGCGATCACTTCAGTCGAGCCATTAAGGGTTACATTTACACCACGAAGGTCACTAAAGTCAGCGGTATCATTTCCTAAACCACCATCAAGAACATCACTACCTTCACCACCGAAGAGGTAATCATCACCTGCGCCAGCGAGTAAGGTATCCAATCCACTGTTTCCAACCAGTGAATCATCTCCAGCACCTGTATCAAAAATATTATCGCTTCCATCACCGATAAGAGAGTCATCTCCTCCATTAGAACCAATAATATTTTCCACATTGCTCAGTGTGTCTATTCCCGAAAAGCCATCAGCATGTGTAATATCATTGGTCACACTTGCTGTCGTTGAAGTAAGCGTCACTTCAACCCCACTCGTCGCTGTTGCGTAATCGACTGTATCACTTCCAGTGCCGGTATCTACTGTATCATTTCCACTAGACATCGTAATCGTATCATTACCTGAGCCTGAGTTTATGAGGTTTCTTCCTGCACTTGAGATCAGGGTATCGTTAAAGTTTGAGCCTATAATATTTTCAATGCCACTAACGGTATCGGTTCCTTGATCAGTCGATATCAATTGTGCATTACTGTCTGTCAGGTCTAAATTGATTCCATTACTTGCACTTGAGTAATCAATAGTATCACCTACTGTATCCGTATTATTTCCACCACTAATAACATCATCACCTGTTCCACCAGAGATATAATCATCTCCTTCTCCACCAAGAAGAACATCAGCACCGGCCTCACCACTTAGAGTGTCATCACCAGCGTTACCCGTAAATGCGTTATCTTTGGCGTCACCTAGGATGATATCTTTGGCACTGTCGGAGCCGATAACATTTTCAACATTTTTAACGCTGTCATTTTCACCATCATGGATGGCTACAACAGAGTTCGATCCATCAACATCGATACTAACACCTGCTGTCGCACTATAGTCAAGCGTATCACTACCGATTCCACCATCAACCTTATTTGAGCCAAGCGCGCTGATAATAACACTATCATCTCCACTGCCTGCGTCAAATACATCATTACCATCACGTCCATCAAGAACATCACTACCACTGCCACCAACGAGAGTATTAATCTCTGCGCTTCCTGAAATTACATCATCAAAGCTTGAGCCTATAACGTTTTCAATTCCACTTACTGTATCGGTTCCTTGATCTGTATTTGTCCCTATGATTTGCGCAGTTGTAATGTCTAAATCTAGTGTGATACCTTGTGTATCTGTAGTGTTAAGGGTTGCTGAATAATCGAGAGTATCCCCTAAGGTAGTAGTATGATTACCACCAGATATCAGATCATCACCTTTTCCTGCGGTAATATAATCATTACCATCTCCCCCATCAAGCGTATCATTTCCTGCTTGTCCATGAAGGGTATCATCACCACCTTGACCTATTAAAACATTAATATTACTATCACCCAGTATTGAGTCATTACCCAGAAGTGATCCTGTAATATTTTCAACAGAATTGAGGATGTCACTGTCGCCCGCAAGAACTACTGCTACCGTATCAGTGCCATCATTTTTAAGTGTCACATGCACGCCACCTTCACTTGAGTAAATAACAGTATCCACGCCAGCTCCCGCAAGTAATGTATCTGCGCCTGCTTTCGCTTCTAAGATATCATCTCCACCACCAGTGATAAAGGTATTAATATCGGCGGTTCCCACCAAAGAGTCATTTCCGGTATTCGATCCAAAGATATTCTCTACATTTGTGAGCGTATCTATTCCACTAAAGCCATCTGCATGAATAATATTATTAGTCAACGTAGGGGTCGAACCATTAAGCGTCACTTCTACACCAGTTGTTGCACTGACGTAATCAACTGTATCACTTCCACTGCCCGTATCTACAGTATCATTCCCACTAGACATGGTAATCGTATCGTCGCCTGAATCTGTACTAATTAAGTTTCTTCCTGCACTTGAGACTAAAGTATCGTTGAAATTTGAGCCAATAATATTTTCAATGCCACTAACGGTATCGGTTCCTTGATCAGTCGATATCAATTGTGCATTACTGTCTGTCAGGTCTAAATTGATTCCATTACTCGCACTTGAGTAATCAATAGTATCACCTACTGTATCCGTATTATTTCCACCACTAATAACATCATCACCGGTTCCACCGGAAAGATAATCATCTCCTTCTCCACCAAGAAGTACATCAGCACCTGCTTCACCACTTAGAGTGTCATCCCCTGCATTACCGGTGAATGCATTATCTTTAGCATCCCCTAAAATCACATCTTTTGCACTGTCAGAACCGATAACATTTTCAACATTTTTAACACTATCGTTTTCACCATCATGGATGGCTACAACAGAGTTTGATCCATCAACATCGATACTGACACCTGCGGTTGCACTATAATCAATGGTATCACTACCCGTTCCACCATCAACTTTATTTGAACCCAGCGCGCTGATAATAACACTATCATCTCCACTGCCTGCGTCAAATACATCATTACCATCACGTCCATCAAGAACATCACTACCACTGCCACCAACGAGAGTATTAATCTCTGCACTTCCTGAAATTACATCATCAAAGCTTGAACCTATAACGTTTTCAATTCCACTTACTGTATCGGTGCCTTGATCTGTGTTTACTCCGATAATTTGCGCCGTACCCACATCTAAATCTAAGGTGATACCTTG